>JAYVSA010000116.1:0-4688 GCA_043775765.1 Breznakibacter sp.
AAAACTCGACGCCAGTGTGGTTCCAGGAGTAATCGAGAATGATTTTCATGTTCCGTTTATGAGCCTCATCAATTAATTTGAGAAATAGCTTATCGGCAGAGGTCCAAACCCAAGTTGAGGCATCGGCAGGATTTTCGGTTGCCATTAATTTGATGTCGCCAAGCGGATCGGGTCCAAAGTTAACGTCAATGTGGTGATAATTTCGCGCGTCGTACTTGTGCATGGAGGGAGCATCGTTGAGCGGATTGATATAAAGAGCCGTGACTCCTAAGTTGGAGAGATAACCGAGCTTGTTTATAACACCCTGTAAATCACCACCATATCTACGCAATTGCAAGGATTCTTTAAATGGAATACCTGCTTTTTTAGACCACTCATCTTGAGAGTACCATTCTGAATTCCAAGGTGTTAGTTTCCAATCAGCAGGAATTGAGTAGTTGTTTTTTCCACTAAACATGGTTTGTGGAGTTGGGTCGTTGGTTGTATCACCATTGCTAAAGCGTTCAACAAATATTTGGTACCAAACCACGCTTTTAGCCCACTCTGGAGGAGCTGATAAATTTTGTTTTGAGTTGCATGATGCAAAAAAACACGTCAGCAGTGTTGCTGAAATCAGTGCAAAGAACCATTTCTTCTTCATGGGAAATCATTTTAATAAGTGAATTATGGTATTGACGTGGGATTAATAACGTAATAAACTTCAATAAAACTTTTATCGTTAGGGTGAATTTACAACTATTTCATACATAGTGAATAGTTTCATATCCACGGTTAACGGATATGAGAGAGACAACGATGGTGGTAAAAAACCCTTATCTTTTGTTGAATAAATATTTTATTTTTTTTCATTGTGAATGAGGAGTTATTCATTCACGGACGAGTTTATTAGCGAATTTCTAAGTTTTACAACGGGTAAGGGATTGAGCGGAAATCCTTTTTGCCCCAGGCGAATTTTAGTGGATTGGGGATTTATAGGGCAAAAAGATTGGAGCAAAAGCCCGACAGCAGGGGCAAGGCAACTTGAGGTTTGAGGTTTAAGCCCAAAGAGAAAAGTGCTTTGAACGGCCCCTGGTGAACCCCCAAAAAACAAAAAAAAGCCTAAGAAACGAATGCTTCAGAGGCCTTTTGCGGTTATAGATGTTAGTTTCCTACTTCGGAGATGAATTTGATGCGTACCAAACGCACTTCGTCTTCGGAATATTCGTCTTCGCCGAGCTCAGTGAGGGCGGCTTCGAGGTCTTCGGTTTCGGCTTCTTCTTTGAAGTAATCAAAGATGTCGTCGGCGTGATCTTTATCCATAACGTCGTAGATAAAGTAGTTTATGTCGATTTTTGTGCCGGCATTAACGATGGTTTCGATTTCGGTAACGACTTCGGTGAGAGACATTCCATGCGTATCGGCGATTTGATCGAGTGGAATTTTGCGGTCGATGGCTTGAATGATAGCGATTTTTGTTTTTGATTTGTTGGCGACTGTTTTCACCACTGTGTCGGTAATTCGTTCAATTTCATTCTCTTCTACGTGTTTAGCGATAAGTGATATAAACTCTTTTCCGAAACGTTTTGCTTTGCCAGAACCTACGCCTGGCATGTTTTGGAGTTCCTCCTCGGTAATTGGATAATAGGTAGACATGGCTTCGAGCGATGGATCTTGGAAGATAACAAAGGGGGGAAGCACAAGTTTGGTAGCAATTTGCTTACGCAAATCTTTAAGCATTTTGAAGAGAGTAGCGTCGAGTGCGGCGGTGCCACTTGCGCTCATATCTTCATCTGTGCCTTCAAAGTCGCGATCTTTAGAAAGCATGAACGGATACGGGTTTTCCATGTATTTGATACCCAGCTCGCTCACACGCAGAAGGCCGTAGTTTTCAATCTCTTTTATTAAAAATCCGGCTACCATGGATTGACGTACAATAGCATTCCAATATTTGTCGTCGTGCTCTTCACCAATACCGAATATTGGGAGCTCGTCGTGCTTATATATTTTTATGGCGTGGTTGGTTTTACCCATTATCACGCTTACAATATGTTCGGATTTGAACTTCTCTTTGAGCTCAATAACGGCTTCAAGTATCTCAACAATAGACTCTTGACCATTGAACTGTTCTTTAGGCTCGCAACAGTTATCGCACGTTGAGCAGTTTTCTTGGGTGTATGTTTCGCCAAAATAGTGGAGCAAAACCTTTCTTCTACAGAGCGATGTTTCGGCGTAAGCAACCGTTTCGAGAAGAAGTTGTTTTCCAATTTCTTGTTCCGCAAGCGGTTTGCCTTGCATAAACTTTTCGAGTTTTTGAATGTCTTTGTAGCTGTAAAAGGCTATGCAACGGCCTTCGCCACCATCGCGTCCGCCACGACCAGTTTCTTGGTAGTAGCCTTCGAGACTTTTAGGAATGTCGTAGTGAATAACCAAACGCACATCGGGCTTATCAATGCCCATTCCAAAGGCAATAGTTGCCACAATGACATCCACATCTTCCATCAAGAACATGTCTTGGTTATTGGCGCGTGTAGTTGCATCCATACCAGCATGGTAGGCTAGTGCTTTGATGCCGTTAACGGTGAGTTTTTCGGTTAATTCTTCAACTTTTTTGCGACTTAAGCAGTATATAATGGCCGATTTTCCAACGTTATTTTTGAGCAATTTAATGATTTCACGCGAGGTGTGCTGTTTGGGGCGTACTTCGTAGTATAAATTGGGACGGTTGAATGACGATTTGAACACTTGCGCATCGAGCATTCCAAGGTTTTTTTGAATATCGTGTTGTACCTTAGGCGTTGCCGTGGCGGTAAGCGCTATAATTGGAGCTTCACCAATCTCTTTTACAATAGGTTTTATGCGTCGGTATTCTGGACGAAAATCATGTCCCCATTCGGAAATACAATGCGCCTCATCAACGGCATAAAACGAGATTGGCACTTGCGCCAAGAAAGCGATATTTTCATCTTTGGTGAGCGATTCGGGCGCCACATAAAGAAGTTTGGTTTTGCCCGAGGTGATATCGTCTTTTACTTGTTGAATAGCGGCTTTGTTGAGCGAGGAGTTGAGAAAGTGTGCTACGCCATCTTCAGAACTAAAGTTACGCATGGCATCTACCTGATTTTTCATGAGAGCAATAAGCGGCGAAATAATAATAGCTGTGCCAGGTAACACTAAAGCAGGCAACTGATAACAGAGAGATTTTCCTCCACCAGTAGGCATGAGCACAAATCCGTCTTTGCCGTTGAGCAAGTTGGAGATGATTTCTTCCTGATTGCCTTTAAACTTATCAAAACCGAAGTGCTTCTTTAATGCTACGTGTAATTCTGCTGTACTTGCCATAATCGTTTGCTCAATTAATCTCTTTCGTCTTTTATGAAATGGGTGCTATTTTCGCATATTCTTTATCGGAGACCAAAAATACTACAATCTGCGAGAAATAGCCTTTAAAATCATTATTTAACTTATGTGAAATTTTCTTAACTCATTAATAATGTGTTGAGAACAAATTTCAGTCTAAATCCTTTAACCCAATAAATATAGGCAAATTTTAGGCAGGAAACAAAATTGCAAGATTCATTTTACATTATTATCTTCGCACATTGGTCAAAAAAAGTTAGCACAGCCTATTCAATACGAATTAAACAAATACCCGAGGCGAGCACAGCTTCGACAAAAGAATGAATCAGAATGGGTGAAGAGAAGAGAAAAGGGATGTCGTTTTTAGAGCATCTGGAGGTATTGAGATGGGTGTTGATACGTTCTGCGCTTTCGGTACTTATAGGCGCAACTGTTGTGTTTGTTTACATGGATTTTGTGTTCGATAGCATCATCATAGCACCTAGCCAGTCTACATTCTTAACCAATAGACTTTTTGCCTGGCTTTCGGTGAAACTCGATGTTCCGAGTTTGCACATCAATGCTACCCCCATCCGAATTCAGAATATTGACATGGCTGGGCAATTTACTACCAGCGTAACCATAGCCTTGGTAGGAGGATTCATTCTTGCTTTTCCATATATCTTTTGGGAATTTTGGCGTTTCATAAAGCCTGCTCTAAGAGAAAAAGAGTCGAAGCACGCAGGAGGAGCAATTTTTGCGGTATCGGCACTCTTTTTTGTTGGTATTTTATTTGGCTATTATCTTATTGCACCACTCTCCATAGACTTCTTAGTAACCTACAAAGTGAGTAAGATTGTTGAGAACATTACCAGTTTAGAATCTTATATATCCACCATTACCTCCATTGTTTTTGCTGGTGGAATAATCTTTGAATTGCCTGTTTTTATCTACTTTTTGAGCAAGATAGGCTTTGTGTCTGTCAAGTTCTTAACTACTTACAGGCGCCATGCCATAGTCGTTATCACAATTGTGGCTGCCGTAATTACGCCACCCGATGTGGTGAGCCAAATGATGGTTGAGATACCCCTTCTTGTTCTTTATGAGGTAGGGATTCTTATTGCAAAAAACATTGAAAAGAAACGCGCTTTAAAAACTAATTAATATTAAAATTAAGGTAATTTTGCCCCACTAACATTTACACAATGAGCGATAGCAACTTAGTTTTACATACCGACAATTTAATTAAGAAATACAAGAAACGTACCGTAGTAAAGGGTGTTTCCGTAAAAGTAAGTCAGGGTGAAATAGTTGGACTTTTAGGCCCCAACGGAGCTGGAAAGACAACAACGTTCTACATGATTGTAGGCTTA
>JAYVSA010000117.1:0-6862 GCA_043775765.1 Breznakibacter sp.
AAAAGAGATTGAAGACGATATCAAACGGTTGAAAAATCCCAAGAAATAAAGATTCTAGAAGCAAAAGAGGGATGAAAGAGGCTGTCCAACTCTTCCACCTAGAAACCTATATTGGCCTGCACGTGAGGGACTGCAACGGAAACCCCACAGGCCAGTAGCTGAGCTTGTCGAAGCGCTGGGCGAGGAGTTGGAGAGAAAGGCCCGACAGCATGGGCAAAGTGCTCGTGACCTGAAATTGAGAGCACGACTGAGAGTATAATTAAACGCCCATGATGGCACGCCCAAAAGAACGATTACTTCATTTTACGCACCATGAGGTTTTTCATAGTTAAGATTTGCGCCCAGATGACGCCGATTTGCGCTCCAAAAATAAGAATGGCTCCGAGGATGATTTGGAGCGTGATGTTATCGGAAAAGAGCACGACGCCCAAGGCCATGGCAATGACGATGCGGGAACTGGAAACGAGGGAGCCTTTTGTGGCGTCGATGTACTTGTAGCCGTGGGTGATGAAAAATTGCGCGGCCAAGCCAAAAATGGCGGAAAGGGTGATGTAGAGCCACTGCAATTGAGTAGGATTTTTGTAGATGGGTATGAGAATGAGGCCGTTAAAAACGAGGGCAAACGTCATTAAGTAGAAGATAATGAGGTTGGTAGAGTCTGTTTTTCGTGCTTCGCGCAGGGAGATGATGGAGCCTCCTGCCGCTACACCCGATAGAAAGGCGGTGATATCGCCCATATTGATGGATGAAAAGTTGGGATGCACCACCAAGTAGATTCCAATAACGGCCACGGCCACAAAGAAGAGATTGCGTTTGCGAAAGCGCTCGTGGAGAACCATGGGAGCGAAAAGAACCACCCAAATAGGGTAAGTCATGCTGAGCATATTGGTGTTGGTAACGGTGGTATAGGCCAATGAGAAGTAAAACAACATGGCCGAAAGAGTGTTGAAGATGGAGCGATAAATAACCAGTTTGATGTTGTTAGGCTTAAAGCTCTCGTTGTTTCGCTTGAGAAGATAAAATGCTAGTATTGAGCCAAATACAAAGCGAAAGAAAACAACTTGTAAGCCCGAAAGATCGCTTCCTTGAACGGCATATTTTGCAAAAACCGATGAGAGTGCAAAGACCAATTCGGCCAGTAAGAGATAGATAATTCCTTTGAGCATAATGGAGGTGTAATGCGAGTGAAAAAGTTTGTTCCTGAACAAATTGAAAACAACTCAATTGGGAAATAGATGCAAAAGTACGAAAATAGTGACGTGTTGTAGCCAGTAATTTGGCTTTATGATGTGCTAAGGTGGTAAAAATGACCAAGAATGATGCTTAAAAACAGCTAATTGATTTCACTTTTTACATACACGGTACTATAAATTAGATTAATTTTGTGGCGGAAAAATAAACATATTATCAATACTATGGCAGAAAAGAGTAATCAACCGTTGTTTGGTGAATTTCCACCGGTTTCGACGCAAGCTTGGATGGATAAAATCACGGCAGACCTTAAAGGTGCCGATTTTGAGAAAAAATTGGTTTGGAAAACGAATGAGGGATTTAATGTTCGCCCATTTTACAGAAGCGAAGATTTAGCGTCTCTCGACTATTTGAACTCCCTTCCAGGTGAATTTCCTTATGTGAGAGGAACACAAGCTGCAACCAACAACTGGTTGGTGCGTCAGGAAATTAAAGTTTCGAGCATAGCTGTTGCCAATGCAAAAGCCCTTGAAATTTTAACCAAAGGTGTAGATGCTATTGAATTTCAATTTAGCGAAGAGGGCATTATAACTCTTGAGAACATTGAGAAATTATTGAGTGGCATCAACCTATCGAAAGTAGAAATTAACTTTTCTGCTAAGCATGGCAACCGTAAACTAATTGAAATTCTTGTTGCCGTTTTAAAGAACAGCAAAGTAGATATTTCGGCGGTTAAGGGCTCTTTAAACTTCGATCCGCTTGGCAAATTAGCCGTTACGGGAAAAGTTTGTACAACAATAGAAGAGAATATCGAATACGTAAAAACAGTGCTTGAGTCGGCTTCAAACATGCCCGATTTTAAGACCATTGGCGTAAACGGTAAATATTTCAATAACGCTGGATGTACTATTGTTCAAGAATTAGCCATCTCGCTTTCTTTGGGTAATGAGTATTTGGCTCAACTTACGGCTAAAGATCTATCTATTAATGAAGTAGCAAGTGCTATCAAATTCAACTTTGGTATTAGCGGCAACTACTTTATGGAAATTGCAAAATTCAGAGCAGCTCGTTTGCTTTGGTCTTCCATTGTAGAAGGCTATAAGCCAATAGGTAAAGAGGTTTGTAAAATGCACATTCACGCCGAAACATCGAACTGGAACAAAACCATTTTTGATGCTAACGTAAACATGCTTCGTACTCAAACCGAGGCCATGAGTGCAACTTTGGCAGGTGTTGATTCGTTAACAATTAACCCATTTGATAGCACATACCAGTGTGCCGATGCTCTTTCTGAGCGTGTGGCTCGTAACCAACAACTTCTTTTAAAAGAAGAGTGTCATTTTGGGAACATTGTTGATGCAGCGGGTGGTTCATATTATCTTGAAAATCTTACCGATAGCATTGCATCTGAGGCTTGGAAATTATTTGTTGCTATTGAAGAAAAAGGTGGTTTCATCGAATCGTTGAAAAACGGATTTATTCAAGGCATTGTAAAAGAAAGCGCCACAAACCGCAAGAAAGCAATTGCTAGTCGCAGAGAAAACATCTTAGGAACTAACCAATTTCCTAACAACAACGAGGCAATGGCCAAAAGCATTTCAGCTGATAGCGGATGCAAAGCATGTTGTTCGCACGAAGTGAGTGCCGATGCTATTGTAGAACCTATTGTTATGTTTAGGGGAGCACAAGAGTTTGAAACATTACGTTTGGCAACAGAGAAATCGGGCAAACGTCCGAAAGTATTCATGTTAACTTATGGTAATTTGGCGATGCGTTTAGCGCGTAGCCAGTTCTCTGGAAACTTCTTAGGATGTGCTGGTTATGAGATTATAGACAACATTGGTTTTAAAACAGTTGAAGAGGGTGTTGAGGCAGCTAAAGCGGCTAAAGCAGACATCGTAGTTCTTTGTAGCTCTGATGATGAATATGCAGAAGCAGCTCCAGCAGCATTTACAGCCCTTGGAGGAAAAGCTATCTTTGTGGTTGCAGGCGCACCTGCTTGTACCGATGAGTTAGTAGCAAAAGGAATTAAGAATTTTATTAATGTGCGTTCAAACGTGCTCGAGACTCTTAAAGGTTTTAGCAAAGAGTTAGGGATTAACTAATCTCGCATTAACTAATTCATTATTAACTCTTTTAAAAATTTAAAATCAAAAAGTATGCGTCCAAATTTTAAGAATATAGATTTCAAAACAAAAGGCTCACAACCCGCCGTGCAAACATGGGAGAAGGAGAATGGAATTTCTAAAAACGTGATGACACCAGAGCGTATTCCTGTGAAGCCTGTATATACAAAAGAGGATTTAGCTGGAATGGAGCATTTGAATTATGCTGCTGGTTTACCTCCATATTTACGTGGTCCTTACTCTGGCATGTATGCCATGATGCCTTGGACTATTCGTCAGTACGCTGGTTTCTCTACCGCTGAAGAGTCTAACGCTTTTTACAAAAGAAACTTAGCTTCGGGTCAAAAAGGTCTTTCTGTTGCATTCGACTTAGCTACTCACCGTGGTTACGACTCAGATCATGAGCGTGTTGTGGGTGATGTTGGTAAAGCTGGTGTGGCTATTGACTCTATTAAGGATATGAAAATTTTGTTCGATGGTATTCCATTGAATAAAATGTCGGTTTCAATGACTATGAACGGTGCGGTTTTACCAATCCTAGCATTTTACATTGTTGCTGGTTTAGAGCAAGGTGCTAAGTTAGATGAGCTTTCAGGAACTATCCAAAACGATATTTTGAAGGAGTTCATGGTGCGTAACACCTACATCTATCCTCCAACCTTTTCAATGAAAATTATTGCAGATATCTTCGAATACACTTCTAAGAATATGCCTAAGTTCAACTCAATTTCAATCTCTGGTTACCACATGCAAGAAGCAGGTGCAACCGCCGATATCGAGTTGGCTTACACCCTTGCCGATGGTCTTGAGTACCTTCGCGCTGGTGTTAATGCAGGTATGGATATCGATACCTTTGCACCACGTTTGTCTTTCTTCTGGGCTATTGGTATGAACCACTTCATGGAGATTGCAAAAATGCGCGCTGGTCGTATGCTTTGGGCTAAAATTGTAAAACAGTTCAACCCAAAGAATCCAAAATCGTTAGCACTTCGTACGCACTCACAAACATCTGGATGGTCGCTTACTGAGCAAGATCCATTTAACAACGTTGGACGTACAGTTATTGAAGCAATGGCGGCAACCCTTGGTCACACACAATCTCTTCACACCAATGCGTTAGATGAAGCTATTGCGTTACCAACCGATTTCTCAGCTCGTATTGCTCGTAACACACAAATTTATATTCAAGACGAAACTCAAATTACCAAAGCGGTTGACCCTTGGGCTGGCTCTTACTATGTTGAGGCTCTAACGAAGGAGATTGCTGATAAAGCGTGGGCTCTTATCGAAGAGGTTGAATCATTGGGCGGTATGGCAAAAGCTATTGAGAGCGGTATTCCAAAAATGCGCATCGAAGAAGCTTCGGCACGTACACAAGCTAAAATCGACAGCAAAAACCAAACAATCGTTGGTATCAACAAATATCGTCTTGAGAAAGAAGATCCTATCGATATCTTAGAAATCGACAATACTGCCGTTCGTTTATCGCAAATCGACCGTTTGAAAGAACTTCGTAGCGAACGTAACGAACCAGAGGTACAAGCAGCACTTGCGGCCATTACCAAAGCAGTAGGAACAGGCAAAGGCAACTTATTAGAATTAGCTGTAGATGCTGCACAAAAACGTGCTTCATTGGGCGAAATCTCTTCGGCTTGTGAAGTTATTGTAGGTCGTTACAAAGCAGTTATTCGTTCTATTAGCGGAGTATATATGTCTGAAGCTGGTAAAGATGGTGAGTTTGCAAAAGCAACTCAGTTGGCGCAAGAATTCGCTAAGAAAGAGGGTCGTCAACCGCGTATTATGATTGCTAAAATGGGACAAGATGGTCATGACCGCGGTGCAAAAGTTGTTGCTACGGGTTATGCCGACATAGGTTTCGACGTAGACATGGGTCCACTTTTCCAAACGCCTGCCGAAGCAGCCAAACAAGCTGTTGAAAACGACGTTCACGTATTAGGTGTATCTTCACTGGCTGCGGGTCATAAAACCCTTGTACCACAAGTAATTGCTGAGCTTAAGAAACTTGGTCGCGAAGACATTATGGTTATTTGTGGTGGTGTAATTCCAGCGCAAGATTACCAATATCTTTACGATGCTGGCGCCGTAGCAATTTTTGGTCCTGGTACCTCGGTTGCAAAAGCTGCTACCGATATCTTAGAACTTTTACTCAAGGCATAGTTTAGAGTAAACTTATATTCAATTAAAAGACATCTCATTTATTTGGGATGTCTTTTTTGCTAACCATCTAATCCAGAAACAATGAAAAAATCATTAGCAATTGTCATAATCTTATTTACTTCTATTATCACTAGTTACGGACAGGACTCGCTATTTTTCAAAAACAGCAACCCAATTAGTGCAAAGGTTATAGAAATTAGTTCACGAGATGTCAAATACAAGCTTGCAAGTTTTCCAGAGGGTCCAATTTACAGTGTGCCCCAAGAAACAATTAAATCTATTAAGTATTCCAATGGCAGACAAGAAGAGCTTTATCTGCCAGTAGTTAAAGCGAACACCGATACGGTTATTCGACGATTTATTTTTGGAGCAGGCGTTAATGTTGGCTATTTATTTAATGATGAATTTGCCAAATTTGCTAAAGACTATGCTAATTCATACAATATTTCGATTACAGACAATACATTGGCGCAAACAAATATTGGTGCAAGAGGTTTATTGGGTTTCCGACTTACACGTACATTTGACGTAAATGTTTGTGCAGAGATATCGACAATGACTCTATTCGCTCATAACTCGAACGATAAAGGGACAAATTTCTTTTTCAATCGTTACTCATTTGGTTTTATTGCGAATAAACAAATACCTATTAAGGGAAAGCTTGATTTAAACATATCTGGTGGTTTATTGCATCATTCCTTAGTGTTGACAGACGACGATAATACACTGTATAAAGGCGATGGCTTTGGACTTCAACTACAAGGCGGTGTAAATTTCCGTGCAACAAAACTCCTCACATTGCAAGCATTACTTGGTGCCCAATTTGCCTCTAGTTCTGCATATCTTTCCAGTAACGCTCAGAATACGGAGTATATGCCAAGAAACTTAAAAATGGATTACTCGGGGATGCTTTTTACAATTAACATCATCTTTAATAAATAGATAGAAACAAGAGCAGATTCAAACACCACAAAAGGTGTCTCAAGCAATTGGGGCACCTTATTATTTTTCATTTACGGTGCTGGTAAAAGGGTCAGTGTGAGGTGCTTTTTGGACATCACCTAATTTAACTTCAGCCTTTTTACGCAACAATAACCCAAAAAAATTACAATGTTTTTATTAATTTTCCGTTTTATAAAGCATTTCTATTAATCCCCCCAATTAACAATTTTCACACATGAAAAGATTCCTTTCAATCTTTGTGCTCATGCTCAGCCTCACGGTTATGGCATCGGCACAACAACTCCTAACCAACATCCCCAATCGAACCATCACATCTCTCAACGGCAAGTGGAACTACATCCTCGACATGTATGAGAATGGCTATTACGACTACCGTTATCAGCCCTACGACCAACAAGAAAACC
>JAYVSA010000118.1:0-8294 GCA_043775765.1 Breznakibacter sp.
TAATTTATCTAACCACCCCGTAGTGCCAGAAACAACAGCCACATTAGCGTTAAAACACTTCATATAATTATCGAAGGCTGCTTGAGGCACTGTAAATTCAATGGCCACATCGGCCGATTTAAAGCCATCCGATTCAAAAGTATCCTCTGTATTGAAATCAACTCGAGCAACTATTGTGTGTCCACGCTCAAGAGCAATGCGCTCAATCTCGTGTCCCATTTTTCCATATCCTATTAACGCAATTTTCATCTTTGATTATTCTATAATGATTTGTAAAAGACGGACAAAGATAAAAAAAAGGAGACCATAAAAATGGTCTCCTTTTAATAAAATGAAAATATCTTAATTATTTTCCAGCTTGAAGCGCTAGTTTCACAACCGCTTTGAAAGCGTCGTTGTGGTTCACGGCTAAATCAGCTAAAACTTTACGGTTGATCTCGATATTTTGTTTTGCCATCATACCCATAAGTTTAGAATAAGAAACTCCTTCTAAACGAGCAGCAGCGTTAATACGTTGAATCCAAAGAGCACGGAATAAACCTTTCTTTTTCTTTCTATCGCGGTAAGCATAACCCATACCTTTTTCGTAGGTATTCTTTGCAACCGTCCACACATTCTTTCTTCTTCCGAAGTAACCTCTAGTGGCTTTTAATACTTTTTTTCTTCTTGCTCTCGATGCGACAGCGTTTACTGATCTTGGCATTTTTTTAATTTTAGAATGCAGCGTCCTTTACGGGGAACTTAAAGCTAATACATTCGGTTAACACTCATTTAGTAATCTTTAAAGACTACTTCAAGTTAAGCATTTTCTTAACGTTGTTTGAATCTGCTGGACTTACAAGACCTGCATAAGTAAGATTTCTCTTTCTTTTGGTAGATTTCTTAGTCAAAATGTGACTTTTGAAAGCATGCTTCCTCTTGATTTTTCCAGATCCGGTAAGTGTGAATCTTTTCTTCGCACCGGAATTCGTTTTCATCTTTGGCATTGTATCTATCGTATTTAATTAATGGAAACTACTTTTTCTTTTTTGGAGAGATGAAAATTGCCATTCTTCGTCCTTCCAATTTAGGCATCTGATCCACTTTACCATACTCCTCTAAGTCGTTTGCAAAACGGAGCAATAAAATTTCACCTTGGTCTTTAAAAACAATTGCCCTACCCGAAAACAGAACGGTTGCCTTTACTTTCGATCCTCCACCTAAAAATTTAATAGCATGGTTCAATTTGAAATTATAATCATGATCATCGGTGTTTGGACCAAATCTCAACTCTTTTATCTCTGTTTGAACTGTTTTCGATTTTAACTCCTTAGATTTTCTTTTCTTGTCGAAAAGATACTTACTGAAATCAACAATCAAACACACAGGAGGTTCTGCGCCTGGAGCAATCTCAACCAAGTCAAGGTCAAGATCATCTGCCATCTTCAAAGCCTCAGCAATGGTGTAAATCCCTGGTTTTTCAATATTAGATCCGCCAATACGAACTTGGGGCACTCTAATTTGATTATTAATTCTCTCCTTCGGTGCTTCTACCACACGCTCTGGACGTCTTCTTGGATTAATTATTGTCGTATCCTCCTAAAAAAAATATTATTTATTCTTTGCTATCAATCGCTGAAAGTATGTTCACTACCTCGTCATTTATAAACTTGGCAAAATCTGCTATTTTCATTGTTCCCTTATCGCCATCTCCCTGTTTACGCACAGAAACTTCTCCAAGCTCTTCCTCTTTTTCGCCCACAATAAGTAAATAAGGCATACGTTTCATCTCGTTATCACGTATTTTCTTACCTATCTTCTCATTTCGGTCGTCAATTTCGGCACGAATATCGGATTTTTTAAGCAGATTCAAAACATTTTGAGCATAATTATTATATTTTTCGCTAATTGGCAAAATAACACACTGCTCTGGTGTAAGCCAAAGTGGGAATTTACCTGCCGTATGTTCAATTAAAACAGCCACAAAACGCTCCATTGAACCAAAAGGGGCACGGTGAATCATTACAGGACGATGCTTTAAATTATCGCTTCCAATATATTCAAGTTCAAAACGCTCGGGTAAGTTATAATCAACCTGAATAGTTCCTAATTGCCATTTTCTACCAATAGCATCACGCACCATAAAGTCGAGTTTTGGACCATAGAAAGCAGCCTCACCAGTAACGGTGGTGGTATTTAATCCTTTCTCAGCACACGCCTCTATGATAGCTGCTTCTGATTTCGCCCAATTCTCATCCGAACCAATATATTTTTCAGAGTTATTTGGATCTCTCAATGAAATTTGAGCTGTAAAATCTTTAAAATCAAGAGCTTTAAAAATATAAAGAATGATATCTATTACTTTTTTAAACTCATCTTTAATTTGATCTGGTGTACAGAAAAGGTGCGCATCGTCTTGAGTAAATCCTCGTACACGCGTTAAACCGTGCAACTCCCCACTCTGCTCGTAACGATAAACAGTACCAAACTCAGCCAAACGAATTGGTAAATCTTTATAAGAACGTGGTTTGAATTTATAAATCTCACAGTGATGCGGGCAATTCATTGGTTTTAAAAAGAACTCTTCACCTTCTGTTGGTGTATTAATTGGCTGAAATGAATCTTTACCATATTTTGCATAGTGTCCAGAGGTAACATAAAGTTCCTTATTACCAATATGCGGAGTGATTACTTGCTCGTAGCCATATTCAAGTTGAACTTTCCTTAAAAACTGCTCTAATCGATCTCTTAGCTTCGCACCTTTTGGTAACCAAAGTGGTAAACCCATTCCCACTTTTTGGGAAAATGTAAACAACTCTAACTCTTTTCCAATTTTACGGTGATCGCGCTTTTGAGCCTCTTCTAAGAGCAATAAATACTCCTCAAGCATTTTTTGTTTCGGAAAAGTAACACCATAAATACGTGTTAACTGTTTTCTGGTTTCGTCGCCCCTCCAATAAGCACCTGCTAAACTTAATAGCTTAATGGCCTTAATATTCTCGGTGTTTGGCAAGTGAGGTCCTCTACACAAATCGGTAAAAGCTCCTTGCTTATAAAGAGTGATGGTGCCATCAGACAAATCACGAATTAACTCGACTTTATAATTCTCGTTTTTTGATGCAAACAAAGCAAGAGACTCCTCTTTCGAAATATCTGTACGAATATAATCGTTCTTTTGACGAGCTAATTCGGTCATCTTCTGCTCAATTTTCACTAAGTCAGAATCTTTAAGCGTATCGTCTCCAAAATCAATATCGTAATAAAAACCATTTTCTATTGCGGGGCCAATACCAAACTTGGCATTTGGATAGAGGGCTTGAACGGCCTCGGCTAAAAGATGCGCAGAGGAGTGCCAAAACGCATGTTTACCTTCAGCATCGTCCCATTTATGCAAACGAAGAGATGCATCAACCGTAATAGGTCGCGTAGAATCCCATAGCTCATTGTTTACCGTTACCGCAAATACTTCTTTAGCAAGTTGCGGACTCAAACTCCTAGCAATGTCGAGGCCAGTAACACCAGCTTCAAACTCACGAACACTATTGTCGGGAAATGTTATCTTTATCATTGTATCAATTTGTTTCTCTTAAAAAACGTGCAAAGATAGTTAATATGGCAACTCAAAACAATAGTTAACCTTAAAAAATGATTCACAATTTCATTTAAAATTGTATCGCAACATTAAATAAATGCCCCTGATTATAAGACGGCTATAATGAGAAAATGGTGCTGTTAAAATTTAAAACTATGCTATCTCCTCAGAAATATCATACTTATTTCTATCATTGGAACTGCGAGAGATAAGCTCGGCCAAAAAACCGGCCAAAAAGAGCTGTGTGCCAAGAACCATTGCAACTAATGCAACATAAAAGAGTGGGTTCGAGGTAAGAAGTGGTGCTTTCAAATTATTGTAAACCATATAAAGTTTGTGGCTAGCAAGAATTGTTGTAGAAAAGAATCCGACCAAAAACATTAGAATTCCCATCGATCCAAAAAAATGCATTGGACGTTTACCAAACATTGAAATAAACATAATGCTGAGCAAGTCGAGCGGTCCATTTATAAAACGCTCCATGCCAAACTTAGTAACACCAAATTTTCTTTTCTGATGTACAACCACCTTTTCTCCTATCTTACTAAACCCCGCCTTTTGGGCCATGTAGGGAATATAACGATGCATTTCGCCATACACCTCAACACTTTTTACGACATCCTTTTTATAGGCTTTTAGTCCACAATTAAAATCGTGTAATTTAATTCCACTTAAAAGTCGCACAGAGGAATTATAAAGTTTTGTTGGAATTGTCTTGGTTATTGGATCATAACGTTTCTTTTTCCATCCCGAAACCAAGTCATAACCATCCTCTTTTATCATACGATATAACTCGGGTATCTCATTGGGATTATCCTGCAAATCGGCATCCATCGTAACAACAACATCTCCCAAGGCGGCATTAAAACCACAATAAAGGGCGGCGGACTTACCGTAATTTCTTCTAAAACGGATTGCCTTTATTTCTCGGTAATTTTGAGATAATGATTGAATAACCGCCCAAGAGTTATCTCGACTCCCATCATCAACTAAAATAACTTCATAGGTTATTTTCATCTCCCCAACAACTTGAGATATTAACGAAATGAGCTCAGGAAGCGATTCGTCTTCGTTATATAAAGGGATTACAATTGAGAGATTCATAATTGAATTTTAAACAATAGAAAGTTGAAAGCTTTAGAAATTAAAGTGTTGGCGAGTCAATCTCAGCACCACTCTTCTCCGGAAACAACGGACGTGGCTTGCGAAGGAACCACCCAAAAATAACCATTGTAATTAAAGCATTAAATGAGTACTGCAAAGCTGAAACAAAAGCTTCGGTAACACTCACCCCTTTTTCAACCAATTCCTTGTACGTATTTAGTTGTAAAATTATATTATCGATTTCTGCCTGACTATCTTTCGAAGCCTCCTTTAATACGGCCAACTTCACCAAAAGAGTATTAATGATATTGATCCGAAAGTGGCTGTCAATATACCTATTAAAAATTAGGCCAAACAAAACAATAAATACGCCACCAAACAACCCTATAAAGGCACTGAATTGCAATATTTCGGGCATAGAAATAAAGCCTCCCAACTCATTCTTTTTATATGAATTGGTAAGAAAAATCAAACCACCAATCCATGGAAAAGAGGCAAAAACCAAATAAATAAGAGCTAAATGCAAAAATCCTATCGTTTCAGGATTAACCGTTAAATAAAAAAGTATTGCGCCGAAAACCTGCAAAAGGCCAAAATAAGCGCCATAACGCATAAAAGATTGGAAAAGCATTTTTATATTTTGTTCCATAAAATTTAACTAGAATTTGTTTCAGATTTTGAAATACAAATGTAGAAAAAATAAGGATTTTAAATTATACCCATAAAAAAAATGAAAAAATAAAAACACGGTGAAACATACTGATTTTAAATGACTTTACAACATATAAACATATAAATTAAATATGGTACATATTATTTAAGTATGAATAAACCCACACTTAATAGCATGAATAACTATTAAAACTCCTATTTTTGTTGCTCCAAAATGGATTAAATTAAAAACACAAATGAAAACAAGAGACATCTCAAAAGTAACATTAGTTTTTTTATCATTAATTGTACTGAGTCACAGTGTCTTAGCTAAGAAAAAGTTATCGGGAAACCTCTCTCTTTCAGGAGCATTTGCACTCTATCCTATGGCCATTGTATGGGCCGAGGAGTTTAAGAAAGAGAATCCTGAAGTTAAAATAGATGTTTCAGCAGGTGGGGCAGGAAAAGGTCTTACGGATGTTTTAAATAACATGGTTGACATAGGTATGGTTTCTCGGGAACTTAGCGAGAGTGAAAAAGCAAAAGGAGCCTACACCATTGGAGTGGCGCGTGATGCTGTTGTGGCAACGATAAATTCGCAAAATCCATTTATCAAAGAGATCTTAGCAACTGGACTTAATCAAAAATCGGCACAAGAAATTTGGATTAGTGGAGATGCAAAATCATTTGAAGATGCTTTTAAAACAGCTAAAAGTGCACCAATGCATGTTTATACTCGTTCAGATGCCTGTGGAGCTGCTGAGATTTGGGCAAAATATTTGGATGGATCGAAAAAACAAGAAGATTTATTAGGTAATGGGGTATTTGGAGATCCGGGTTTAGCTCTTGCAGTGAAGAACGACAAAATTGGTATCGGGTTTAATAATATAGGTTATGTGTACGACCAAAAAACAAAAAAACCAATCAGCGGCATTACCGTTATTCCACTAGATTTAAATGGGAATGGAAAAATAGACAAAGAGGAGAGTTTCTACAATACATTAGAAGAGTTAACCGATGCAATAAAAAACAATAAATACCCATCACCTCCATCACGCGAACTTTACTTTGTAACAAAAGGAGCACCAAAAGGCGCCTTGTTGCTAGAGTTCCTAAAATGGGTTATTACAGACGGCCAACGAATGGTAAAAAGCAATGGTTTTGTTGCATTAGAAAAGAGCCAACTAAAAGCAACCCTAGAGAAAATAGAGCCTTTAGAAACACCCAAACGAGTAAAAAAGATTAAATAATTAATGTTAAAGATTCGACTATTAAAAGACACGGTAGCAAGAAGAACGATGCTTATTCTTACTATCGTTTGCTTTCTTATCCTATTTTCCATAGGAATAGGGCTGCTTTATAAGTCCATGCCAATACTTCATGAAAAGAACCTGTGGCAACTCCTTACCACATCTAAATGGCGTCCCTCTAAGGGAGAATATGGATTTGCAGCCTACATCATTAGCACAATAGAGGTTACTGGAATTGCCATACTTTTAGCATTACCACTCTCCCTCATGTCGGCCATATACATAAGTGAGTACTCCTCAAAAACAATTCGCCGCTTTTTTAACCCCGTAATTGATTTATTATCAGGTATTCCTCCTGTTATTTACGGTGTTTGGGGCACGCTCACAATTGTACCACTCATTGCCAACGTAATAGCTCCGCATTTTGTAGATTTCTCTACGGGGTATAGCGTATTGGCCGCGGGCATTGTTTTGGCTGTTATGATAATGCCCCTTATCATAAGCATCTTGCTCGATGTTTTCGATGCTGTACCAAAAGAACTCCGAGAAGCATCGTTATCTATAGGAGCCACAAAATGGCAAACCATAAAGAAAGTAGTGTTACGAAAATCATTTCCTGGTATTGTGGCGGCGGTGGTTTTGGCTATTTCTAGAGCGTTGGGAGAGACAATCGCCGTTTTAATGGTTGCAGGAAACTTTACCGATATTCCAAAGACAATATTCGATGCATGTTATCCGTTGCCAGCACTTATTGCAAATAATTTCGGTGAAATGATGTCGATGCCAGAATATGAATCAGCACTTATGCTAGCGGCATTTTTACTTTTCATCATTATTGTAATTTTTAATGCCGTGTCACGTTGGATTCTCACCGAAATAGATAAACGCTACCACTTATGAGACAAATAGAGGAGAAAATATTCAAAACATTAGGCATCTTATCGACCCTAATCATCTTCTCATTATTGATGTACATCCTCTATATTATTGTAATTAAAGGATTTCCATCACTAACATGGAGTATGATTACAGAAACACCTTCGGCTAACTTTTATTTAGGAAAAGATGGTGGGATATTAAATGCAATACTTGGGTCACTCTATCTGATAACGGGAGCTATCCTTTTCTCATTTCTTATTAGTGTACCGGTTGTGATGTTTATCAACTTTACGCTCAAAAGGGGATCTAAGTTTGCAAATCTAGCACGCTTAACTTTCGACGTACTCTTTGGAATCCCATCTATTGTTTATGGTGCGTTTGGTTTCTCCTTGATGATTTTTTTTGGCTTAAAAACATCTCTTTTTGCAGGAATGATAACCATTGGACTCCTAGTTTTACCCGTAATGATACGCTCAATAGATGAAGTGGCCAGCACCATTTCTAAAGAGTTAATAGAAGCGCCCAAATCTTTAGGCGCCACAAACTACGAGGTGCTTAAGGTGCTATTCAAACAATTACTGCCTGGCATACTCACCGCTACTCTGCTTGCCGTTGGACGAGGAATTGGCGATGCTGCAACAGTTCTATTTACGGCAGGGTACACAGACAGCATTCCTACTAGTTTAGGCCAACCTGCCGCAACATTACCGCTTGCAATATTTTTTCAGTTGGGTAGTCCAATAGAAGAAGTTCAAAATAGAGCTTACTCTGCAGCCTTAATACTTACTGTTATTATTTTGATCCTAAGTGTTGCGGCCCGATTTTTCAGCAGAAAATTA
>JAYVSA010000119.1:0-6676 GCA_043775765.1 Breznakibacter sp.
ACCGCTTGTTGATCGGAACATTGGTTTTGATTTACGGTAATAACGCTCATGGCTGTTTTAGCGCCGTTGGTGGTTGTAACGGTAATATTTGCCGAACCAGCACCCACTGCTGTAACTAAACCCGAAGCCGATACCGTTGCCACCGCGTTGTTGCTGCTGCTATAAGTAACGGTTTTTACGGTTGCATCTGCAGGAGCCACTGTTGCAGCAAGTTGTTGCGTTGCTCCAGCGTTTAATGTTGCTGTGGCTGGCGTTAGGGTTACCCCAGTAACAGCAATACCTGTTGTTACGGTAACAGTGCATGTGGCTGTTTTTGCTTTGTCCTGCGTGGTAACGGTAATAGTAGCCGAGCCAGCACTTACGGCTGTAATTAATCCCGAAGCGGAAACAGTGGCTACGGCCGAGTTACTTGTGCTGTACGAAACGTTTTTATTCGTTGCATTTGTAGGTGCCACGGTTGGTGTAAGTTGTTGTGTTGAGGCCACTAACAAAGTTGCAGTTGTTGGAGTCAAGGCTAAACCTGTAACATCTACAATTGCCATATCACACGAAGTAATGAAGCCCGCGCCAAATACCGATGGTTTCGACCACGCCTCAGAAGTAGTTGCGTATGCTGCCATTTGTGTGTCGCGTGTGCCGCCATTATCGTCGCCATCTACCTCTACTTCAATGCCCATTTTGTTGCCAATGGTTGGTGTTACCCCAATGGTTGTCCAAGGAATAGAAACCTCAAGCGAATAGCCATTAGCGGTAGCCCACATGTTTTTTACAATGCCCGTGATGTTTGTCTTCGATGCCCCGCCAATATTGATGTTTGCATCGTTCCAACGGAAACCGAGTTGGAAGTCGTTTTGTCCATCGTAAGAGGCTCCTTTGCTGTTATCGCCATCGAGGAAAATTTCAATCACGTCATCTTCCCACCAGGAAGCGCCCGAGTCGTTTGTTTTAATGGCATCGCCCACTTCAACTAAAAGATAGAGGTTGTTAATATCCCAAAGAGCACGATATTTACCCGTAAAGCTCGCTGGTTTAGTGCCAATAGTAGCATTTCCAATGGTTACTTCTGGGGCATTAGACCAAACTCCATCTATTGTTCCATCTACCAAAATAGCAGATGCAGTTTTAGTAATGTTTGAACCCGTACATGGCGGATTTTCATTATCGGCAATAGAGATTGTAGCTACTGTGTTGCCACCTAAGTTATAGCCTGTTCCTGCGGTAATAGTTACGATAACGCTTTCTGGACCTTCAAAGTTGGCATCATCCACGGAAGTGATGTTGATTTTTGCCGATGGAGATGCTGGTGTGAGCGTTACGGTTCCACTCAGTGCAGGAGTTGCCACATAATCGGCCGCTACCGCACTTCCTGTAATGGTGTATCCTACGGTTATATTTTGAGTTACAGCCGAGGAGCTGATGGTTATTACCGCTGGCGTTGTAGTGCCTTCAGCAATATTGCCATTAGCAACAACAATATTAACGGCTGGTGTAACGGTAATGGCACAGGAAGAGGTGTATGTTTTACCGTTATCGGTTATGGTTGCTGTTATGGTAGTAGTGCCAACAACTTTTGCAGTTACATCGGCAATACCTGTTCCTGCGGCCACTACGGTTGCTACGGCCGAATTAGAGGAGCTCCAAGCAATTGACTTGTTGGTTGCATTTATCGGATTAAAGGTAACGGCCAATTGCGATGTTTTGCCCTCTGTTACCGAAAGTGTTGAAGGAGCTACGGCAATACCCGTTAAAGCAATGTTGGTGTTGTTTATGGTGATGATATAACTGGAATTGTGGTTTTTGATGTTTCCTAAAACAGGATCGGTACCTGTTTGAAACGACTCAATGCGGTTGAAACTTACATTGTTAAAAGTAATTCCACCATTTGCTTGAGCTTCTAAACCATATCCGCCCCAATCGTCATTCATTGGTTTATCTACATAAGCATCTACACCAGTGCCATCGATGGTGGTGTTATTCATAACCATATTGGTAGTAGAACCTGTAATGCGGATGGCATGACGTTGAGAATTGATGATTTTGGTGTTGTTGAACTCTATGTTGTACATGCCTTGTGGCGTATTAAGTTCAATAGCCCCGCGACGTTGGTTCCATAAGTCGTACGAGGTACCGCAGTTTTCAATATAGTTGTCGGTAACTATAATTTTGTTGCCGTTCGAAGTAAATCCGTAACCAGGAAAGTCGTTGGTGAAGCGAATAGCCGATCCTCCTAAACCATCTTTTATAATACAACGGTAAATCTGATGTCCATCGCCACCAAAAATGGCAATACCACCTGCACGCCAAATGTTCTCAACGGTGCAGTAACGGAAGATGTTGTTTTGTTCGGTTGGTGCGTTAAGTGCATTATTTGGCCACATGGCTAGGCCGTCATCGCCCGAGTTTCGAATAGATGAGTACTCAACAACCGAGTTGTTTGTGCCCTGACAGAAGTTAACGCCATCGGCATAGTTGTTACGGATGCGAGCTCTCGAAACCACTAGGTTTGTGGTGATGTCGATTGGGTATGGCGCATCGTAACCCGCAATCCACATTCCACACTCAAAATGCTCAATCCAAACATCATGAATTTTCGATCCTGAACCATAAGTTCCCATGAATCCTTTGTAAATTTTATATTGGTCGCCACCGATGCGTGCGTTTGGTTCGTCGTATTTGAAACGTCCGTTATTGGCGGTACTCACGGTGAAATCGCCAATCTCTAAGCCACTCGCACGACCCATAAATCCGCCATAGAACTGTTTGTTGGTAGAAAAGTTGATCTCTGTTTCCCAAATTCCAGCACCTTGAATTTTCATGTTTTTTACGTTAAGCGCTAATTTGTCGCTCAATATAAATTTACCCGCTGGGATATAGACGTTTTTACCTTGAGCCGATGCCGCGGCAATACAGTTGTTAAAGGCTGCAAAGTCGTCGTTGTTGTCGTTTGCCACCGCGCCATAGTCAGTCACAGCCAACGAATTAGCAGGCGCAGTAATTGGGGTAGGGATATCCTCTAACTCCAAGAAATCAACACCATACGTTAGGGCATCACCATTCTCTTTAACCAGGCGAATAACACTGCCTAGTGCAATTTTGCTCGGTAACTTGAAGTGAATTTCGTCAAATCTCATCAACGAACGACCTCCAGCACTTGCCGTTTGCACAGGCTCGTAAGCACCACTCGGGAAATATTGCCATGCCCAATAAGAGGTTAAGTCTATGGTCTTAATTTTTGTCCCATTCACATACAAACTTAATGCGCCGGTTAATCCTGTTCCCGAAGCATTGTCGGGCATGGTAAAACGCATGTTAAAGCCTTGCGTAATTGCCGTTGTTGTCCACTCAACATAAGAGCCGTTTGAGGGCAGACTGACATATTTTTGATTAGATGCCTCCGAGGCAATCTCATCTTGGTTAAATGTTGGACATGATTTTAGTGTTGCTCCTCCGCCAATGGTTCCTGCTTCCGACTCGTATCGGGTGTATGGAAGTTGCGCGCCACGCGGAATGCCGTCGTTTTGTCCAAATATCTGGACGGTTGCCGCAAAGAGGAGCAGAGGGAGTAAGGCTCTCTTTGAAAGGTGTTTGAATCGATTCATAAGATAAAATTTTAATGGGAGTAATATGAAAATGTATGGAGATTGATTAAGAACTCTGGTGCTCACAGAGGGGCGCCAGAGTTTTTTGTATGAGGATGGTTGATACTATTTTTTTACCACCTTCAATGTTTCGGTACCTTGTTCGCCAATTAACCGCACCATGTAGATGCCCGCTTTTAGTGTGCTAAAGTCGATGTTGATGGTTGCCTCGGTATCAATATCTTGCGAAAGAACTTGGCTTCCTGCAATGGATAAAACGCGAATGGTTTGATATTTCACCTCGCCAAGTTCGATGGTTAATTTCTCGTTCACTGGATTTGGATAGAAAACAACCTCCGAAGCATTGCTACTTAGTGGCTTAATGGCTGTTACAATGCCTTCTGATTTGAGGCTGCCCGAAAGAGCTAAATCGCCAAATGCCGATGGATTGCTCCAGTTCATGTCGTTGCCATTCCACACACTTTGCGACTGTCTGCCAGCGCCACTATCGTCATCGCCATTGGCCACATCAAAACCAATGGTTAGGTTGTTGGCAGGCGTGATGCTTAGGTTTGTCCATGGAATAGAAACCTCTACCGAGTAACCGCCAGCAATAGCCTTTTGAACAGATACAATACCAGTAATATTGCCATTGTTAGCCCAAATGCCCGCTTTGTTATAGGTTACAATAAACTGACGGTCGTTGGCATCGTAAGCCGTACCACCGTTGTTGGCGCCATCAATAAATAGTTCTATGTCATCGGCATTCCAAACCTCTGGTTGCGCACTAAATAGGTTGGCATCTAATACTTTAACGCCAATATACAAGTTGTTGGCATCCCAAAGCACGTTGTAAGTGGTGGTGTTGTTTTTTGTGCCGATGGATGACTTGGTTACGCTGTTGCTGATGCACCAAACGGACTCGTTCAAATTACCATCTATTGTGATGGTTGAAGCGGTTTTATAACAAGTCACCACCTTTTGTTGATCCAAACATTGATCAATAATAATAGTAGCAACACTTACCGCGGTTGTGGCAGTAAAATTCCCATCGTTGGTTTTTGCCGTAATGGTTGCACTACCAGAAGTTACGGCTGTAACTTCTCCCGTGGTGCTTACTGTTGCAACTGATTGATTGCTAGAACTCCATGAGATTGATTTGTTACAGGCATTTGCTGGTGAAATGGTAGCCGTTAGATTCTTTTTTTCGCCCGTTGCAATTGCTAATGCGGCTGGGAGCGATATGCCTGTAACCGCTTGGCTGCAAGCAACGCTCACTGCGCAGGTGGCTGTTTTACTGCCGTTGTCGGTTGTTACGGTAATGGTTGCGTTACCATCAGCAACAGCTGTAACCAAACCCGATGCGCTTACCGTTGCAATGCTTTCGTTGCTCGATTTGTATTGAACCGTGAGCATACAGGCGTTTGCTGGCGCCACCGTTGGCGCTAATTGGCTTGTTGCATTTGGTTGCAAGTTCAATGTTGTTGGAGCTAAAGTAACGCCTGTAACGGGTACATTGCACCCCACGGTTACCACACAGGTAGCGGTTTTGTTTTGGTCTTGTGTGGTTGCGGTAATCGTGGCCACCCCCGACGAAATGGCTTTGATTTCACCTGTTGAGCTAACTGTTGCTACCGACGTATTGCTCGATTTATAAGTCACACTTTTATCTGCCGCATTTGCTGGCAATACTGTAGCCACTAGCAATTGAGTAGCGCCAATGTTTAACGATGCCGATGTCGGTGATACTGTAATACTCGTTACATTCACATACGTAACCGGATTAATAATTAAATTATATGCTGCATTGCCCTTGTAGTAAGGTGTTGCGCTCTGTCCGTTGATGTTTGCAATGGCCAAATCATTAAAGGTAGCAGTTCCAGATCCAGCAAAACAGAATATGGCATGACCACCAGTGTATGGAGCCGAAAATGCCGATTTCGTTTCGCTGTCTAAACCAGTGCCATCAATGGTTAGGTTGTTAAACACGATGTTGTTAATGCCGTTTCCACCAAGCACAACGGCATCTCTTTGTGCATTAATAATGGTGTTGTTAGCGAACGTGATGTTTGTGATAGGTCCCATTCCTGCTGCATATAATTCAATGGCACCCTTTTGTTGATCCACTAAGTCGGTACTTGTTCCGCAACTAATGATGGTATTCTCATACACATTCATCATGGTGTTGTCGTCAAAATTAAAGCCCGGAAACTCCGTCGTAAAACGAATACCAGATCCAGCAACACCATCTTTTATTAAGTTATGATGCACTGTGTGATTTTTTCCGCCAAAGAACCCTATTCCGCCTGCTCTCCAGTTATTTTCGATTGTATTGTTTCTGAAAATAAGGTTGGAGCACTCCACGGTGTTACCCATATCTTTGGCCGCCCAACTTGCTAGGCCGTCGTCTCCTTCGTTTCTAACGCTGCAAAACTCTATAATTGAGTTGTTTGTGCCCTGACAAAGGTTAATGCCATCGGCGTAGTTGTTTCTAATGCGGCAGTGAGATATGAGTAGGTTGGTAGAATTTACCATTGGGGTCTGATCATATTCACCAATCCACATTCCACACTCAAAGTGCTCAAGCCATAAACGTTGCATCTTGGTATTGGCACCGTACGATCCCATAAAACCTTTGTAAATACGATACACTCCATTTACCCAGCGTACATTGTTGGCCGTGCTAAAGTAGATGTCCGATATATCCAAATCGCTTCCCGTACACATCATACCACCACTAAATCGTGCGTTTGTAGAGTAATAAACGTTTGTGTACCACATTCCAGCACCTTTTATGCCAATATTTTTGGCCCCAACGTACCAACATTTTGCTATTGTAAACGTTCCTTCTGGAATATAAATGCCTGTATTAATAGCATCTGCTGCCGTTATCGCCGCCTCAAAAGCCGCTTGGTCGTCAAGTCCATCATTTGCAATGGCGCCATAAGCGGTAACATCCAAGTAACCAGCTGGTTTGGCTAGTGCGGCACCTGTCTCTTCTACTTCAATAAAGTCCACGCCATACTCCAAAGCATCGCCGTTATCTTTCTGTATTTTAACTACATCGCCCACATTCAGCTTGTTTGCCAATCGGAAAT
>JAYVSA010000120.1:0-10175 GCA_043775765.1 Breznakibacter sp.
CACTATTGCCAATAAGCACAAATAAAATGCTTTGGATAGCAGAAATTCCTACTAGAATAGATGTTTTAGAAAATAGGTAACTTAACCAACTGAGATTTAAAAACTTCTCTCGATTCAAGATTTTCCTGTCATTAATTATCTCTTCTGCGCTTAGTGAAAGGCCAACAAAAATTGATATTATGACAGAGATAATTATGTAAATAGTAACATTGGGATTTTCTGAAAATGAATAACCTCTATTTTGTAACGCATCAGCGTCAAAATACCGTATAATTGATGACAATAATAGCGCAAGTGCTGGAATCTCCAAAAGGTTGATAAGTAAATATTGCTTATTGGCATATTTCGAAAATAAGTCTCTAAGTGTAAAAATATAATATTGCTCTCTCTTTGTTGGAGTTTTAAAGCTTATTTGAGGCAATTCTGATTGGATTATCTCTTTTCGAATTTCATTTTTTTGAGATTTTAAAAAATAACTGTACCATTCATCGCTTGATATCTTACGAGTGTTTGTCGTATTCCCGTATTCATCCAATACCTGAGAATAGATAATATTTAAAATTTGTTCTGAATTTACATTGCCACACATTGGGCACTCGTTTTCATCAGGATTTGCATGATGTGTGCAATTTTTGAAGTAACTCAATCCTTCAACCGGATCACCATTATAAATCAATCTACCTCCTTCATCGAGCATCAGAAGTTGACTAAACATTTTAAAAATATCAGACGATGGCTGATGTATTACTACAAATATGAGTTTTCCTCGTAGAGTTAATTCTTTGAGTAAATCCATGATGTTTTCAGAATCTCTTGACGAAAGTCCTGATGTTGGTTCGTCAAGAAATAGTACTGCGGGTTCTCGTATTAATTCAAGGGCAATATTTAGTCGTTTTCTTTGTCCACCGCTTATTTCCTTGTTAAGAGGGTCACCCACCTTCATCTCTTTAATTTCAAAGAGACCTAGAGATTTTAGTATTGAATTTACTTTCTCAATTATTTCGATTTCTGTAATATCGGCAAAACACAAGCGGGCATTAAAATAAAGATTTTGATAGACCGTGAGTTCCTCCATCAACAAGTCATCTTGACTGACAAATCCAATTAATCCCTCAATTCTTTCTGGATTTAAATGAATATCCGTTCCATTCAAATAGACATTACCACCTGATGGTTGATATATTCCGCTTAATACATTTACTAAGGTGCTTTTGCCAGATCCGCTAGACCCCATCAGTCCAACCAGTTTCCCTGAATGGGTTGAGAAACTTAAAGGTTGTATACCTATTGAATCATTTTTGAACAGGTAAGTTACATTGGAGACATCAAAATATATGGGAGTAGTGATGTTATCTTGTTTAAATTTTGAGACAATATCATTAAAATAGATGGGTTTTATCCCTTTATTTCGTATGGATGAACCAGGCTTTAATACATGTATTCTTGCTGGATTTAGAACTTGTCCATTTATTACGATATCGCTATCACCAGAGCCTCTTAGTAATAATATATCATAACTACTAAGGGAAAGAATTCTGATTTCACTATTTAAATTTTCCCAAGTTAAATGTCTGAATATGGAGGAATTTATATTAGCCTCTTGTTTTGATATTGAGATAATATTATGACTTTCGGGAATCTTATCAATGTCGTTTAGAATGAAGTCGCTCAACAGGGAGTAGTCATCATTCTCAATTTTAAAAGACTGTGCAACACTTGAGAGAAATTCTAACTCAACTCCAATGATTTGTTTGCCCGATTTTATAAATTCAATGAGTTGAATAAGAACAATTATTTTCTGATAACTCGTAAGTTCATCGTTTATTTGTGATGCTATCCGAAGAACTCTAACTGAACTAGATGCTAATCGCTTATTCTGATCAACATCTTTTTCGCTCATTTTAGTCTCGATTACCTCAACTTTTTCATCAAAAAGTTTCATGTAATCTAAAATCTGTTGATTGCTAAGTTGTTGATCTAGAAAACTATATACAATGTTTCTTCTTGATTGGGAGTCATTCGAAGGGAATGAAACGAGGGCAAATAATTGCATTAATGCTTTTAAAATGCTTTCGCTCATCTTTGGATATAATTATCTATTTAACAGATTAATTTGAAGTGTTTTCAGTGATTTCTGGTTTTGCCTCTTCTGAAATATTTTTAAAACCAATTTGAATTGATACAACCCCAGATGCTTGTTTTGAACTATTTAATTTAGCTTCAATAACACAATCGAGGTCACCTTCCATTTTAAAATCCCAGTAGCTTTTTAGTGAATATTTTTCGTTTGAGAATAGAACTTTTCCTGTTTTATCTAGTATGGTGAAAGGAACGCTTGAATTATCACCACTACAAGCCACAATTCTATAAATTGTACCTTTAAAAAAGGTTGCATGGAATTCTGCAACTTCATCTCCAGAAAGAAAAGCTTTCATCGGGTGACTATTCTTGATAAAGGGTGATTTTATATACTGATTGCATCCACTACCAAGAACTTCTGGCTCTGTTGTCTCAGAATAAAATCTTGCACTTACAAGCAATAAGATTGATATTAGAAGTATCTTTTTCATAATCATTTTTGATAAAATTAAACATTTTTTCGCACTTCACGCATTAATGCCAAAATTAATTTTTTTTATCTATTGACAAAAGTTCAGGCGTAATTAATTATATAACATGACGTTTTTTTGCAATTTTATCGAACTGAGTTTTTAATACCCAGAAATTGAACTATTTTTGATTCATCTAAATATAAATATAATTGGCATGCGAAGTTTTTTGTTTTTAATATTCATCTCATTTTTTACACTAGATTCTAATTGTCAAAATAATTTTAATATTGACGATGTTGTTCCTGGAGGAAAATCATATAAGAAGTATCAACCCCAGCTGTCTCGGTTTATATTTTCTCAAAATGGAAAAACAATCTATTTAGTTGATAATAATTCTGTTCGTATTTTTGATACTAACACCTGTGTGGCAGGAAAAGTTTTATTTGATTTGGATGGAATTAATAACGCGTTAGCTCATATCGGTATAAATTCGATTTCTGCTATTCCTATCTTCAATTGGGGTATTAATAAGGAATTGTATTTTACTTTAAATAATCGATTATTGTTTTTTGACTATAATAAGATTTTAATTTCCTCACAACACCCAATTGAGAAAGAGTCTAATGTGGACTTTTCTTTTAAGAGTGGACTTTTTGCATATAATTATTTCAATAGATTAATTGTTTCAAATACAGAAAGACAATTATTTTCTATCGGTGATTCACTTATGCCAGATGTTTCCTATGGTAATATTGTCTCACGCAATGAATTTGGTATTGAAAAGGGAACTTTCTGGTCGCCTTCAGGTAAATATTTATTGTTTTACAAACTAGATGAGACTGACATCTTCAAATATCCAATAATTGATTATTCGCAAAACCCGCCATCAATATCTTTTACACATTATCCTATGGCAGGAACTAATAATCAAAAAGTTTCTGTAGGATTATTAGAGGTATCATCTGGAAAGATAAGTTATATTAATAGTGGTGTAATTGCAGACAAATATTATACGAATATTACTTGGTCACCCGATGAATCATCATTTTATGTTGCAGAAGTTGATAGAAGTCAGCAAAATCTGGAAATGGTAAGATATGATTTAGATAATTTAGAAAAAGGACAGGTTATCTTTTCTGAAAATGAGGGGAAATATATTGAACCACAGAATGGTCTTTTCTTTATTCCCAAAAATAGCAAAGAGTTTCTATGGTTAAGTCGGCGAGACGGTTATAATCATTTGTTTAGGTATAATACGAATGGAGATGTTCTGCGTCAATTAACAAAAGGAAATTGGGAGATTACCGATATATTGGGTTTCACGGATGATTCTAAATCTATCGTGTTTGAGGGAACAAAAGATGGAGCTTTGGATAGACAAATTTACAAATTAGACATCAATAAAGGATTAGTCTCTATCGTTTCAAAAACTGCAGGGTTCCATAAAGGCTCATTAAGTAACAATGGAATATTTCTATTAGATCAATATTCAAGCAAAGATATCCCTGGTACAATAGAATTGTATAATTTTAGTAGTTCCTTATCTCGAGTTATTTCATCGGCATATAACCCTTTAAAAAAGGAGAGAACTCCAAAAATTGAGATTGTTAAAATCAAAGCGAGCGACGACTCGACTGATTTGTACGGCCGAATGGTTACTCCTCCCGATTTTGATGCAAAAAAGAAGTATCCTGTTATAATTTATGTTTATGGTGGGCCTCACTCTCAATTGGTTAATAATAAATGGTTAAATGGCGCACCGCTTTGGGATTTATTTATGGCCCAAAAGGGTTATATTGTTTTTACTTTAGATAATAGAGGAACGTCATTTCGGGGAAAGGAATTTGAGCAAGTAACCTATTTAAATTTAGGCGAGAATGAAATGGCCGATCAAGTTAAGGGCGTTGAATATTTAAAGAAATTGCCTTACGTAGATAAAAAGTGGATTGGAGTTTTTGGTTGGAGTTTTGGTGGATTTATGGCCATATCTTTATTAGAGAACTATCCAAATATATTTAAAGTTGGTGTTGCAGGAGGGCCTGTTGTTGATTGGAGCATGTATGAAATTATGTACGGAGAACGATATATGAGTACACCTCAAAATAATCTGGAAGGTTATCAAAAAAGTTGTTTGCTTAATAAGGTTGAAAATATTGAGGGAAAACTATTGGTTATTCAAGGGTTAGATGATAAAACGGTGCTTTATAAGCATTCAATGGATTTTGTCCAAACGTGTGTCGACAAGCGAATTCAAATCGATTACTTTGTGTATCCAAATCAAGAACATAATGTTGTGGGCGAAAATCGTGTTCATTTAATGGAAAAGATAACGGAATATTTTGATGATTATTTGCGTTAATATTGGAATTGACAAATATCAGCGCATAAAAAAGGCCTTAGATAATCAATCTAAGGCCTTTTTTATTTTGAGTGTGATGAAATTATTTTACCAACTCTTCTGTAGGATAAATATCGAATATCTTGTCCAATTTCATTAAGGTAATAAGACTAAGTACATCTGGCTGTACATCGCTTAAAACGAAAATGCCTTCATTTTGACGTGCTGCTTTTAAAGCAGAAATAAGAGTTCCTATACCAGTACTATCGATAAATTTTATCGAAGCGAGGTTCAGAATTACTTTAGCACCTTTTGCTTTAAAAATTTCTGTTAGTTCTTCTTTTATTTGAGGAGCAATCGATGAGTTTAATCTATCTGATTCGATTTTTCCAACAATAAAACCATTTTTATTCAGACTTGTAATCATATACTTATCGTATTTTAATTGTTAATATATTAACTTATTTCGTTCCTTTTTTAATTCTACAATTGCACCATTACTCTTTACTGTGAATTTTGAAATTAAATCCACAATTACCTGTTCCGAGTAATTGTCGTCAAGCCATTTGATTCGTTCAACAGGATAACTTTGAAAAGTTGCTTTTAAAGTTTCCAATTCACGACTCTCCTTTTCCGTTTTTGACACTTTTAATGTTAATTCATCAATATAAAACTTATTTGCCAAAAGTTCAATATTTTTCAAGTCAATCTTACCTAGCTCTTCCATGCCCATTGACATGACAGATGATTTTGCTTTATGTGCAACTTGAGCCAAGAACTTCCAGTTTTTTGATTGAATGGAAGAGTTAAAATCATCTTCAAATTCTGGAATTTGTGAAATAAATATGTCTATTAGCTCACGCTTTATGTCGTCACTATTATCAGTTATTTCGTTTAGATACGTTAAATCAATAAAAGTGTAATCTGACTCCACAAGATATGGTTTTAATTTTATTGTTGCAAATTTAGTAGAAATATTTTAAGCATAGCAATGTTTTCTGAATTACATTGTTTAAATCAATAATTATATTGCATAATTCCTTTTTTTTAATACTTTTTAATTTGTTCCTTTGCGTCTCAAAAAATATTTATCATGAAACAAACAGTCTTAAATCATGTTCATAAAGCCCTTGGAGCCAAGATGGTTTCATTTGCAGGTTTTGAAATGCCTATTGAATACGCTGGAATTACGGTAGAGCATCTTGCTGTAAGAAACGATGTTGGAATTTTTGATGTTTCACACATGGGAGAATTTTGGGTGAAAGGGCCTAAAGCATTAGATTTTGTTCAGAAAGTAACGTCGAACGATGCTTCAATTCTTGAAATTGGCAAAGTTCAATATTCATGTTTTCCTAATGGAAAAGGGGGTATTGTTGATGATTTACTGGTGTATAAATATGAAGATCAAAAATATTTATTGGTTGTTAATGCTGGTAATATTGATAAAGATTGGGCCTGGTGTATAGAGCAAAATACGGTTGGTGCAATTTTAGAAAATGCAAGTGACACTATTTCGCAACTTGCAATACAGGGACCAAAAGCTACTGAGTTATTACAATCGCTTACATCTGTTAACTTATCTGAAATTGAGTATTATTCATTTACAAATGGTGAATTTGCGGGAATTAAGGATGTTATAATATCAAATACTGGTTATACGGGTGCTGGTGGTTTTGAACTTTATTTTTATAATAAGGATGTTGAAAAAGCTTGGGCAACAATTTTTGAAGCGGGAAAGGTTTTTAATTTACAACCAATAGGGCTCGGTGCCCGTGATACACTTCGTTTAGAAATGGGATATTGTCTTTACGGAAATGATATAAATGATACAACGTCTTCCATTGAAGCTGGTTTAGGTTGGATTACTAAATTCGTAGACAAAAAGGATTTTGTTGATAAAGCATTCCTTCAAAAACAGAAAGATAATGGCGTTTCGCGAAAACTTGTTGGGTTTGAAATGTTAGAGCGAGCAATTCCTCGACACGATTATGTGATAGTAGATAATGATGGTGTTTCGATAGGAGTTGTGACTTCTGGAACAATGTCACCTATTCTTCAAAAAGGTATTGGAATGGGGTACGTTACTCCCTCAAATGCAAAGATTGGGTCTACAATATATATTCAAATTAGAAATAAACAAGTACCAGCAGTGGTTGTAAAATTCCCATTTTTAAAGAAATAAGTATGTCTTTATTAAATGTGGATGTTTGTTTTTCACCTGCAATTTATTCGTTGCATCATAAAAGTGATTCCATTGTGGTGGTTGTTGATATACTTAGAGCCACCTCTGCAATATGTTCTGCCTTTATGAATGGGGTAGAGGAGATTATCCCTGTAGGAAATTCAGAAGAAGCTCGTGAATACAAAAAAAAAGGTTTTCTGGTTGCTGCAGAGAGAGATGGGCTAGTTTTGGATTTTGCCGATTTTGGTAATTCACCATTTAACTTTACAAATGAGAAAGTTGGGGGGAAATGTATTGTTTATTCTACCACAAATGGAACCAAAGCCATTGATCTTGCTAAAGGGAGTGCTGAAATTGTAATTGGTTCTTATTTAAACCTCTCGGCACTAAGTAAATGGCTAGTTAACCAAAACAAAAGCGTTGTTATCTTTTGTTCTGGTTGGAAAGATAGATTTAGTTTGGAAGACACTGTTTTTGCAGGTGCTTTAGTTGAAAAGTTATTATTGACAGGTAAATATTCTACTATTTGTGATGCTGCAAATGCTTCTTTTGACTTATGGCAGATTGCTAAACCTGATTTGCACAGTTATAGTTTAAAAGTTGCTCAAAAAGCAAGATTGGCGCAAAATGGACTCGATGATGTCTTCGAATTCTGTCATACACTTGATCAGATGTCAATAATACCATTGTTGAAAAATGGAAGATTAATAGGGGTAACTCCTGATAATTAGATAATTAAACGAGGCATATTTTATTATCGAAAAATTGTTTTTAATTGTTAAGGTAGAAAGCTATTTTTTGTTAATTTTGCCCCATATTTTCGAAACCCTTCTTTAGGTTTAAATCGATTTCATTATTAAATACTTTTAGAAATGAAGATGCACAATTTTTACGCTGGACCGTCAATCTTACCACAGGTTACTATTAAGAAAACCGCTGAGGCAATTTTAGATTTTGCAGGTACTGGCTTATCCATTATGGAAGTTTCACACCGTAGCAAAGAGTTTATTGCTGTAATGGATGAAACAAGAGCTTTGTTTAAATCGCTATTAGACGTTCCTGCTGGGTACGAAGTAGTATTTCTAGGCGGTGGTGCAAGTCTTCAGTTTTCAATGGTGCCTTATAACATCATGAATAAGAAATCAGCTTATTTGGTAACTGGTGAGTGGGCAACAAAAGCACACAAAGAAGCAAAATTATTTGGTGAGGCAGTAGAAGTCGCTTCCTCGAAAGATAAGAATTTCTCTTACATACCTAAAGATTTTGCAATACCATCTGATGCCGAATATTTGCATGTAACAAGTAATAACACGATTTACGGAACACAGTTAAAGAAAGATTTGGATGTTTCTATTCCAATGGTTGCGGATATGTCTTCTGATATTTTTTCACGTCCAGTAGATATTTCTAAATATTCAATCATATATGGTGGTGCACAAAAGAATTTAGCACCAGCAGGTTTAACTTTTGCAATTGTAAAAATTGATGCATTAGGAAAGGTTGATCGTCCAATTCCAACAATGTTAAATTATAACACTCATATTAAGGGTGAGAGTATGTTTAATACACCTCCTGTTGTTCCTGTTTATGCGGCTTTACAAACTCTAAAGTGGCTTAAAGAAAAAGGTGGTTTAGAGGCGATGGCAAAGATCAATGAGGAAAAAGCTGGTTTGCTTTACGATGAAATTGATTCAAACAAACTATTTAAAGGATCGGTAACAAACCTTGAAGATAGATCCCTTATGAATATCTGTTTTGTTATGAATGATGAGTATAAAGAGTTAGAAAAAGAGTTCGATACTTTTGCGCTTTCTCAAGGACTTGTTGGAATTACAGGTCACAGATCAGTAGGTGGTTTTAGAGCATCAACATATAATGCACTTCCAAAAGAGAGCGTCCAAGCATTGATTGAGGCGATGAGAACTTTTGCGAAAAAGCACTAAGAAATAATATTGTGTGCTCCGAGTCTTGAAAAAGTCTCGGAGTACTTTTTTTTAGAAACTTAATACAATTTTTTATGAAAAATGTTCTTATAGCCACAGACAAGCCTTTTGCAAAAGAGGCTGTAGAAAAGATTAAAGCAATTGTGGAGAAGGCTGGTTTTAAACTTTCACTACTTGAAAAATACACGCAAGCGTCTGAATTAGTTGAGGCGGTAAAAAGTGCTAACGCCGTAATTGTTAGATCTGACTTAATGACGAAAGAAGTTATTGAGGCAGGTAAAGACTTGAAGATTGTGGTGCGTGCAGGAGCAGGTTACGATAACTTAGATCTTGAGGCATGTACGAAACAAGGTGTTATTGCAATGAATACACCAGGTCAAAACGCCAATGCCGTAGCTGAATTAGTTTTTGGCATGATGATATTAAATGCTCGCAAAGGCTTTAATGGGGCATCTGGAACTGAATTGCGCGGTAAAAAGATTGGTATTCATGCTTATGGAAATGTAGGTCAATATGTTGCAATTATAGCTAAAGGATTTGGAATGGAAGTTTATGCTTTTGATCCATTTGTTAGCGCTGATAAGATTAAGGCAGATGGCGTAACACCAGTAAGTACCATTGAAGAACTCTATTCAACATGTAATTTTGTGTCATTGCATATTCCTGCAACAGCTCAAACAAAAAAATCAATCAACTACGATTTATTGAATAAAATGCCAAAAGGTGGTGTATTAATTAATACGGCTCGTAAAGAGGTAATTGAAGAAGAGGGATTGGTAAAGTTGATGGAAGATAGAAAAGATATTGCTTACTTATCTGATATTATGCCTGATAATGCTTCTGTTTTTGCCGAGAAATTTGTAGGCAGATTCTTCTTTACGCCAAAGAAATCTGGTGCCCAAACAGAAGAGGCAAACGTAAATGCTGGTGTTGCAGCAGCTCACCAAATTGTTAACTTTTTTACTAAAGGTGATGAGACCTTTAGATTAAATAAATAAGATTATGGCTTTAGTTAAACCGTTTAAAGGTCTTAGACCTCCGCAAAATATTGCAAGCGAGTTGTCTTGTTTGCCTTATGATGTTATGAATACTGAAGAGGCAAGAATATTGTCTAAAGGACTTGAACACTCCTTATTAAATGTTACTCGCTCTGAAATTGA
>JAYVSA010000121.1:0-8916 GCA_043775765.1 Breznakibacter sp.
TATAGATAGTTCACAATCGGTAAATGCATAAAGAGCATCAATGGTTTTGTCCGACGACGTGCCAGGCGGAAGGTGTACCAATATCTCCACAAACTCAGCCGTGTTGTCGTCGACCTTACGGATTTTGATCTTCCCTTTTTCTGATGCTTTAAGTATCGATTCAATAAGTGATGAGGTGGTTCTGCCAAACGGTATTTCGTTTATAATCAGAGTTTTATTGTCAACTTTACCTATTTTTGCTCTTACCTTAATGGCGCCACCTCGGTTTCCATCGTTATAACGGCTCACATCCACCATACCGCCCGTTGGGAAGTCGGGAAAAAGCTCAAACGGCTCATCTTTAAGATGCGCTATAGAAGCATCAATGAGTTCATTGAAGTTATGAGGTAAAATTTTCGACGATAAACCCACCGCAATACCCTCAACGCCTTGCGCCAAGAGCAACGGAAACTTCATAGGGAGTTGCAACGGCTCTTTGTTACGTCCGTCGTAGGTGAATTTCCAGTTGGTTGTTTTTGGGTTAAACATCACCTCATGTGCAAACTTGGTTAACCGCGCTTCAATGTATCGAGCAGCCGCTGCCGAGTCGCCAGTAAGAATGTTACCCCAGTTACCCTGCATGTCAATGGCAAAACCCTTTTGGCCAACTTGCACCAGCGCATCGCCAATAGAGGCATCGCCGTGAGGGTGATACTGCATGGTGTAACCAATAATATTGGCAACCTTATTGTATCTGCCATCATCCAAACGTTTCATGGCATGTAAAATACGACGTTGAACAGGCTTTAAACCATCGTTGATGTGAGGCACCGCACGCTCAAGAATTACATAAGAGGCATAGTCTAGAAACCACGACTTGTACATCCCTGTAAGATGGGTCGATTTAAGTCCATCCGGATTTATACCTTCACCATCAACCATTTCGCCCGAGAGTTCCTCCGAACCAGCATCATCATTCTGAAGCTCGTTGTTCAACTCATCGTCGTTTATTATATCATCTTTGCTCATAAAAGCTCTTTATCTACTGGTTCAATCTTTTAATACATCTTCTTCAATCACCAAATTGTCGATGATGAAATTTTGTCTGTTAGGCGTGTTTTTACCCATATAAAAATCGAGCAAATCCTTCACTCCGTCTTCACGTCTCATGCGCACTTGCTCGAGGCGTATATCTTTGCCAATGAAGTGTTTAAACTCATCTGGCGATATCTCTCCAAGTCCCTTAAAGCGGGTAATCTCTGGGTTTGGACCCAATTCCGAAATCGCTGCAACTCGCTCCTCTTCCGAGTAGCAATAGTTGGTCTTCTTCTTGTTACGCACTCTAAAAAGAGGTGTTTGCAAAATGTAGAGATGGCCGTTTTTTACCAAATCGGGAAAGAACTGCAAGAAAAAAGTAAGCAATAGTAACCGAATGTGCATACCATCCACATCGGCATCGGTAGATATAATTACGTTGTTGTAGCGCAACGAGTCGAGGTTATCTTCTATATCTAGAGCGGCCTGCAAAAGGTTAAACTCCTCATTTTCGTACACTATTTTGCGGGTTAATCCGTAGGTGTTCAGTGGTTTACCCTTTAAGCTAAAAACGGCTTGCGTATTCACATCACGCGCTTTGGTAATGGATCCACTCGCCGAGTCTCCCTCGGTAATAAATATCGATGTTTCAAGTTTGCGTTCGTGGTTCGAGTCGTAATGAGCCCTACAATCGCGCAGTTTTTTGTTGTGCAAACTCACTTTCTTAGCTCGTTCACGCGCCAATTTCTGAATACCCGAAATTGCTTTACGCTCCTTTTCTGCATCCAAAATTTTCTTGTTCATCTCCTCAGCCACTGCCGGATTTTTATGCAAGAAGTTATCGAGCTTCTCCTTCACAAAATCCATAATGTAGTTGCGCACAGAAATGCCACCCTTCGGATCCATATCTTTTGAACCCAGTTTGGTTTTAGTTTGCGACTCAAAAACAGGTTCCTGAATACGTATTGCAATGGCGGCAATCAATCCAGCACGGATGTCGGCCACCTCGTAATTCTTATTAAAAAACTCACGCACCGTCTTCACAAAAGCCTCACGAAACGCCACCAAATGCGTACCTCCTTGCGTGGTGTGCTGGCCGTTCACAAAACTGTAATACTCCTCGCCGTATTGGTTGCCGTGGGTAAAGGCAAACTCAAAATCCACATCGGTCAATTTCACAATTGGGTAAAGCCCCTCAGCGGTCATATTATCATTAAGCAAGTCTGTTAAACCGTTTTTCGATTTAAAACTCGTGCCATTATAAACCATGTTCAAACCAACGTTCAAGTACGTGTAATACTTAAGCATTGGCTCAATATATTCATCCTGATATTTGTAGTTCGGAAACAGCTCCACATCGGGTATAAACGACACAAAAGTACCATTAGCGTCCGATGTTGGCGAGACAGGAAACTCCTTTACAACCAAACCTTTTGAGAATTCAACGCGCTTCTTTTGCCCCTCTCTGTTGGCCTCCACAATAAACGAAGTAGACAGCGCATTTACCGCCTTAATACCCACACCGTTCAAACCCACCGATTTTTGAAACGCCTTCGAGTCGTATTTACCACCCGTATTCATTTTCGATGCCACATCAACCACCTTGCCCAACGGAATACCACGGCCGTAGTCGCGCACCGTTACAACACCCTCTTTTACAGATACTTCAATCTTTTTGCCGTGTCCCTGCATATACTCATCGAGCGAATTGTCGAGCACCTCTTTCAACAGCACGTAAATACCGTCATCGGGATACGTTCCATCGCCCAACTTACCAATATACATCCCCGGACGCCTACGAATATGCTCGTGCCAATCGAGCGTCTGAATGTTATCTTCCGAATACTCAGGGTGTTCAATTTCCATAAAATAGTGTCTATGAGGTTGATGATGGAGAGGAAATCTCTCGTTTTAGAATCTCAAAAATAGATAAATTTGATGAAACTCCAACCGCTTTTAAAATTTAGTTATTAACCAAATGATGTGGTTCAGATTTCTTTACTTATGTTAAGTTGCAGCAATGCTATCTTTTCCAATTCTTTATTTTGGGCGTGCCACCGGGGGCATCAGGGGCGTCTCACTTTTTTTACGGGGTTATATTTTTCACTGCGTAAGGCTCATTCTAAATCTTATTGCGAAAAGTCATGTCAATTTTGGAAATAGCGTTCCCCGTTTTAGAAATAACAAACTACGAAAAGGAAATCGCGAATTGCGTTTTGAATCCAAAGTATGGGGTAAAATTCAATATCTTGCGAATTCTGGGTTAAACCTAACATGAGCTTACATCAAACTCGCACATTAACTCAACAAACGCCAAGAACTCCCACAAAAAAATAATGGGTAATCTGAATTCATCAGATCACCCATTAAGGTTGTCGTTATTTAATATTCAAAAATATACAAAAAAACAAAAAATCCAAACTTACATTCTCAAAACCATTTGAGGTTTATCTGGTAATGCTCTATAAATAATAGTAACATCGACCTTAGAAAGTTTAATATTTATAAAGGGTGATATTTTATCGTATTGAAACGTTGTAAGCGATTGATAAGCTTTATTTAAATGCGTTTTACGTTTCTCCCATTTCAAACTATCAATTCTAATTTTACCAATAGAGTCGAGTTGTTCAGCCTGTGAAAGAACAACCCTTAAGTTCTTAGTAAAGTTCATTGTAATAAAAACATCTTCTCTGTGAGGAATGGTAGGCACAGCTTCTTGCTTTGCAGCCTCTAAAGTATCCTTAGGGGCATTCTTTACCACAATTGGATATTTAGGAATGGTAGCCGTTGCCGATTTAAGCTCAAAAGGATACTCCAGCCATAAAGAAAAATCTTTTGCATGAAATAATTTAAGCGAATGACTCACATCAACCCCTAATATTCGAGCCTTATGCACACTAACTCCTTTAACCTCCAGCGAGGCAACACTATCAATAAGGTCAACAACTAAATAAATCGAATCTTGCTTCGACAATTCATAACGTGCACTCAAGAAGGCCGCCTGTTTCCTTAAAATCGACAAAGAATCAAATCGTGACTGCAAATCAGCACTTGAAACATTTTCATCGAGTGCCGATGTTTCTACATTAGAATCATCGTTCTGAGAACTCTTTTTTGGACTCTTAGCAACTACTTTCTGAGCACTTTTCTTTTTTGATTTCGTAACCTTTTCTACAGGTTGTTCCAGTTTTGTTATAGGAAGAAAAGCTTTGTTAACGGGCATAACAACCACAACAACAAAAACATAAGCTACCAACAAAAAAGCTAGAATATTTAAGGCAATAAGTACTCTTTTTAATATTTTCATCTTCTATCAGTTAATAGATAAAAACTCTTGATCCTACTTGTAATGTACTGGCAACAATGGCTAAATTCTCATCGCCCATTCGAACACAACCATGCGAAACTGCCAGTCCGAGAAAACGTTGATAAAGTGTGCCGTGAATAAAATATCCATCGCCAAAACCCAAAGCCCAATCTCCCATCGAACCGCTCTCTATCCTATCTGGAGAGTTGCGCGGTGGAATAGGCAATCCTTCTTCAAGAAAATACCAGTCGGGTTTACACCAAACCGGATTTTTACGCTTATTTATAATTGTAAAAGCACCTTTTGGGGTTTTAAAAATATATTGTTTTTTATCAGACACTTTCAAAACAACATAACTACCTGTAGAACACTGGCCTGCACGTACAGTATCCGTATAGTTAATGAGTTTAAATGAGTTATAGGTGGTGTTGATTATAATATAAGGTTGACGAGGAATTAAACCTTCAAACTTACTATTTAAGTCAACAATAGATCTCTTTGTGCTCGTAATTTGCTTCTCCAACTTGGCATAACTGCCCGAATGGGAATCTTCACGATTAATCAAATAAGATTTTACACTATATCCCTTATCTGTTAATTCGGGTGAATAGTAGAGAACCAAACCAGAACTAACCAATAAAAGCACAAAAGTAAAACTAAAAATGATGTTAGCTAAAGTCCAAACACGTTTGGGAGCTTCGTTAACTACTTCTACCTCAATCTCCATACTGCTAATTTAAAATATCGTTTAACGGCTTTAATGAACCTATAATTGTAATTGGAGTTCCTTCAGGTACCATCTGAAACAACCGCTCCATCTCAGAATTTCTTAACGCAATGCAACCTTCCGTCCAGTCTACTCCTTTACCGCCATCTCCATGAAGTTCAATTAAGCCTCCTGTATTACAGTTTTTGGCAATTGTTCCCTTGCGCTTTAATTCTGCCAGACGTTGAGAATCTCGTTCATTAGGGTAATTAATGCACATGGCCTTATAATATCTCGTGTCATGCGAATCCTTCTTCTTAACAATCCGATATTCCCCTTCAGGAGTCGCATTATCGCCTCTCACAATCTTTGGACCTAACCAATTCTTGCCAAATTCAACATCAAATTCAGCAATTTTATCTCCTTTATAATAGACATAAAGTTTATGCTCGAGCTTGTTTACAATAATAACATTGATACCATCATTTTTAGATCGTTCAATAGCATTATTGTACCAAGTACGCCAATTATTATAATTCGAGAAACACTCTTTTAAGAATCCGTTAGCAAGCAAATCACTTTGTGCTATACGGCTTTTACACTTCGCAAGTTTCGCTGATGCCGTTTTATAATCATTTTTCTCAAATGCGCTAAGACTCTCAGCTAAATTGAGCTTTCCAAATTCATAATCTTTACGTACTCGAGAAGAGAGTGGTAAAGAGATGAAAATTCTATGGTAAGTCTCTAATTTCTCATTAATATCCTTTACGTCGCGCAAGTAGTTGTCACGAAGATTATTCTTATTAACTCCCGACTTTGAGTAAGACTCTTCACCCTTGATAGTGGCTTTAAGAGCTAAATTTTTGCATTTAGTAAAATCGCGCTGGAAGAAGTAGAATTCATTTTGCCTACGCCATTCGAGTAAAGCTTGATCCAACAGTTGTTTTGCAGTAACATAAAACTCTGGAGCATAAACGTCGGCATGAGCCTTTTTTGCTTTACTCACCGCCTTACGCGCGGTCTCCATCTCCATTGATGGCGGATTAACCGTAAGAAATAAAATAGCAAAATAGACGGCTAAAATGACACCAACTAAACTTACCAGTGCTATTAACCACCTAACCAATATCTTTATTCTAACTTTCATTTATTCAATGTGATTGGACTTCCATTTAACAAAAACCCCCGAATTGCTCCGGGGGTTTTTTAAAATCTTTTCAGAATCAGAAATTATTTCTTTTTCTTAGCAATAACTTCTTCTAACTCAGCTTTGATAGAGTTAGCTTTTTCTTTTGCAGGATTGATTTTGTCGCGAAGAGTTAAGAAATCTTCACCAGCAGCTAAAGAAGCAGTAACTTCAGAAGCAGTAGTTTCAACAACTGCGATTTCAGCGTTAATAGCCTCTAATGCAGCTTTTGCATCTTTACCTCTAGGAGCTTTTTTGATAAGCTCTTTGTTAGCAGCAACAACAGTTGCAACTTCAGCTAAAGCAGCTTCAACTTCTTTTTTAACTTCTTCTTTTTTAACTACAGCTTCTTGAGCAGCTTTGTTAGCAGTTTCAGTTGCAGATACAACTAAAGCTTTAACGTGATCGTAGTTTCTGAAAAGAACAAATTTAGAATTTTGTACTTCAGTCTCAGCTAATGCAGCAGTTAATGAATCGTTAGCAGCATTGAAAGTTTCAGGAACATAACGATCTGAACCAGCAGCTTTAGAAGCTTCGATAGACGCTTTTGCAGCATCGATTTCAACTTGAGGAACTTTAGCACAAGAAGCTAAAACAACAACAAATGCAACAAGTGCAATTACTTTTAATAAATTCTTTTTCATTTCTGTAAAAAATTAAATAAACAACGAATAAAACCTTATGATTTTAATATTGAGACGCAAATAATCTGTTTCGTCACACTCTTTTTTGTTTTTTTTTTTTTTGCTCAGTAAAATTAACCATATTTGTACTCATAATCTATTACAAATTAAGAGTTTAGTTTCTCTTATATGACAAGAAAAAAAAAACATATTTCTCATTTAACTGATGAAGAGATATTAAATCAGATAAAAAACAATCACGACACCTCTCTTTTTGGGCTGTTATATGAAAAATACAGCTCTAAAGTAACGGATAAATGTTATTCGATACTAAAAGATTCTGTTTTGGCCGAAGAGTTTACTCAAGAGATATTTTTTAAAGTATTTGAAAAGCTAATCGATTTTAAAGGGAATTCTTCGTTCTCAACTTGGCTTTATGCTATTACTTACAATCATTGCATAGAATATTTAAGGAATAAGAAGAAATTAAGCTATCCCGAATGGAATCAGTCACAGCCCATTCCCGATGTGGTGGATGATTTAAACGAGCACGACGTCTTTCCTGAAATTAAGTACAGTCGCTTAATGGATATTTTTGAGAAGATTCATCCTGAAGAAAAAGCTCTTTTGTTGATGAGGTATCAAGATGATATGCCTACCATTTATATACAAGAGGCTTTAAAGGTTAGCGAGAGTGCTGCTAAAATGCGTATTAAACGGGCAAAAGCTCGTGTTATATATCTATATAAAGAACTATATCCCAACGATTAAAGTTTTTTTAGTGACTTTTTTCTTTTTTTTCGTCAAAATATGAGAAATCTGTTTTGATTAAATTATTGAATGAAAGAAAATTTTTTAAAATCTGTTGTCACTTCTAAAAACGAAGCACCCACAAAAGCTGTCCTCGACTCGTTTCGTAGTAGCTTCAATGAGGGTCGTAACGTAGAATGGACGCGTGAAGAAGAAGGTTTTGAAGCTCTCTTTAGCGAAAATGGTTTTGAAAAAATTGTTAAGTTTGACATTTACGGTAACGTTATAGAGATACGTACCAACGTTAAACCCGAAAATTTAGTTGCTCCTATTGCCGAGAAACTCAAAAAGCACGGAACAATTATGAGTGTGATTCATATTGAAAACAAAGTTTTTGGAGAATCATTCGAATTCATAATCAAAGATAGCTGGAAAGTGCGTCACCTATTCATTACAGATAGCGAAGGGAATGTACAACGCCATAGAAACTTTGACGATTTAGTTTAAAAAACACTCTATCCTCTTCAACTCGATTGATTTTTCCAATCCTCATCCACTCACAACGTCAATCAATTATTTTAAATCGGACTTCTGCCCAAGTTTCACGATGATAGATTGTTTGAGGTTTTCACTCTCCAATTTAAAATCACTCTTCTTATATATACGCTTAAGTGTAGAGTCTAATAAATCACTCTGTTTCTCATAATTAGCACAGGCAACACAAACCAACTTATGTATTTTAAGCTGAATAGCTTCGCCTCGCTTTAAGTCGAAAAGTTGTTTTTTCTCAATAAGTTCCGTAGCCTTGAGGCAAGAGAGTATAAGAAAACTCACAATTTTTTTCATGGAGTAGTTAGTTATTAAACCAATTTTGATTAATGCATCCTCGAAGTTGCAACTTTGCTCGATGAATCATCTGCCAAAGATTTGTAGGTGCAATATCTAATTCCTGACAAATTTCTTCTCCTTTCTTCCCCGACAAATACTTAAGCCTCACGCTTAATCCCCATTTTTCAGGCAGTTTATCAAGACACATTTTTAAGATGCTATGAAATTCGCCATTATCAAGCAAATGCCCCTCATCAGAACTCCAATCCATTGAACTATCAGATGTAAGCCAACCGCCATTGGAGTCGAAGAAATCATTCCTTATATCTTTTTCTATTGGAAATGACTTGTGAAGTTTTTTTCTATAGCTGTCAATTATTTTATGATTTAAAATAGAAAACAGCCACGTTTTAGAAGAGCTTGTTCCATTAAAACTATCGAATTTTTCTGATGCCACAAGAAAGGTGTCTTGCACCAAATCTTGAGCTAAATCATAATTAGA
>JAYVSA010000122.1:0-5135 GCA_043775765.1 Breznakibacter sp.
GAATACGGGAAATTCGTGAGTTAAAAAACAGTGTATCTACGTCATTTAGTGAAGTAGATCAATTGAGTACCAAAGAGAATATTGCAGAAACACCTGTTATACAAGAAATTAGCAGCAACAAAAAAGGTGGTGGTAAAACAACTACAATTATTGATTTGAATGACGGTTCAGGAATATAAATAAGCATAATGATAAAAGGAGTTGGACTTTCAAAGCATTACGGAGATCTTCATGTTCTGAAAGGTATTGATATAAAAGTAGATGCAGGTGAAATTGTCTCGATTGTTGGGCCAAGTGGTGCTGGCAAAACAACATTGTTGCAAATTTTAAGTTCGCTAGACAACGGTGATGCTGGCGAGATGTATATTGACGATGTGCTTATTAATACATTAAACGACAAGCAATTAGCTAAGTTTAGGAATGAGAATATAGGTTTTGTATTTCAATTTCATCAACTATTGCCCGAATTTACGGCTATTGAGAATGTAATTATTCCTGCGCTTATAAAGGGGGAATCGAAAGCATTGGCAACGAAACGCGCCCTTGAATTGCTCGAATTCTTGAATGTATCGCACCGAACATCGCACAAACCAAGTGAAATGAGTGGTGGCGAAAAACAGCGTGTTGCCGTGGCTCGTGCGTTGATAAATGGCCCGAAAGTAGTGTTTGCAGATGAGCCAACGGGTAATTTGGACAGTACCAACCAGCTCGAGTTACAAAAACTTTTTCTTAAGCTGAGAGATACTTTTAGTCAGACTTTTGTGATTGTGACGCACGATTTGGAACTGGCCAAAATGTCGGATAGAATAATAAAAATGCGAGACGGATTGATTGAAGCCTAATGCAACTACAAGATATTAAACTATTCTTAGACGAGAAGGCGGATTTGTATGAGAATAAAGGCTTTATAGAGAGCGATCCAATTTCGATACCCCATCAATTTACCCAAAAGGAAGACATTGAGATAGCTGCCTTTCTAGCGGCTTCTATAGCTTGGGGAAAGCGAACAATGATAATTAAAAATGGCGAACGCCTGATGAAGATGATGGATTATCAGCCCCATCAGTTCATTATAAACTCAACAGACAACGATTTTGAGCAGTTTAGAACATTTGTGCACCGAACATTTAGCGCCCAAACCACCATCTACTTTTTAAAAGCACTTCGCCACATCTATTTGAATAAAAATGGATTGGAGGCCATTTTTAACAAAGGATTTCAGGCTAGTGGCACCATTGACGGTACTTTGGCTTATTTTAGAACTCAGTTTATGTTTGAAACTGAAGGACGAGAAGCGGCCAAATCGCATGTGCCGAATGTGGAGAAAAATTCGGCCTGCAAACGACTCAATATGTTTTTGCGCTGGATGGTGCGCGAGAGTGGTAGAGGTGTTGATTTTGGTATATGGAAAGAAATTCCTAAATCTCAATTAATGATTCCATTAGATTTGCATTCGGGCGGCGTGTCGCGCAAAATAGGAATTTTAGGTCGGCGTTACGATGATTGGAAGGCAGTTGAGGAGCTAACATCGGTATTGCGTTCGTTTGACGCCACAGACCCAATTAAATATGACTACGCCCTCTTTGGACTGGGTGTTTTTGAACGATTTCAGAACGATGAGCAATAGTTACTTTCAGTTTAAGCAGTTTCGGATAGATCAGGTTAATAGCGCCATGAAAGTTGGCACCGATGGTGTATTACTTGGCAGTTGGTGCAATGTTACTGACGCGAAACGAGTCTTAGATATTGGTTGTGGAACTGGATTGGTGTCGCTTATGGTAGCACAACGCAAACTAACGGCAACGGTTTTAGGTATTGATATAAGCGAGCTGGCGATTGGTGACTGCGAGCATAATTTCAACGCATCAGATTGGAGTGATAGACTGTCGGCCAAACAGATATCGGTGCAAGAGTTTGCTCATTCGTATGATGCAAAGTTTGATTTAATAGTGAGCAATCCGCCTTTTTTTAATCGTTCGCTCAAGAGTGAGGCTCAGCATAAAAATCTGGCGCGTCACGATGACTCATTGTCGTTTGATGATTTGTTTAAATGTTCAGCAAAGCTCCTGTCGGACACAGGTTTTCTAACCATCATCATTCCATTTGACAGACAAGAGGAGTCTGTTAAAATAGCTTTGCAGCAGAAACTTTTTTTACAACGCGAGTGCTTTGTTTACCCAAAACAGGAAAGCGAGTTACCCAAAAGAGTATTGCAAGTCTTTGGTTTTGATAAGATAACGACCACAATAGAGCGTCTTTACGTAGAAAAAGAGCGCCATGAATATACGGATGATTATAGAGAATTGACCAAGGAGTTTTATTTGAAGTTTTAGAACTACGAAAAAGATTTGTTTCGCGGAAATAAATATTGAATACTTTTTGGGCCGTTGAGGTTGGCAACCTTAATTGGGGTAATTCTTTTGCGTGAGTGATAGAGCGGAAATCCTTTTTGCCCTTATCGGAATTTGAGTAAACTCGGGACTTTATGGGCAAAAAGATTGGAGCGAAAGCACGACCCGCTAGGGATACGCCCAAATTCAATTGATACAATTGAGATAGATTTAAAACTGAGAGGTGCAATATTTCATTCTGCCAAAAAGGTGGTTCGAGATACCGTTTTTTGTAGTAAATTCGCACTTCTAAAATTGAGAAAATAAGCAGGTGAAGATAGATGTAATAGTTTCGGCGCGCGACATAGAGCCATCTCTTGTAAAAGGTAAAGTTGCTATTGTGATTGATGTGTTGCGGGCTACCACGGTTATGATTACGGCCTTGCAAAATGGTGCCAAGTGTGTTATTCCGCTCCTTTCACCCGAAGAAGCCTTTGCTTTAAAGGCTGAACTTGGCCAAAATGTGGTGCTTGGTGGTGAGCGCGGGGCAATGTTTATTGAGGGTTTTGACTTTGATAATAGTCCGTTTTCGTACACCAAAGAGACTGTGCGCGACAAAACGGTGGTGATGACAACAAGCAACGGCACACGCGCCATAAACGGGGCATCGGATGCTGACGAGGTTATTATTGCGTCGTTTGGAAATGTGCCCACAATTGTGAAATATTGCCGAAAAGCCACTGAAATAGTGATTGTTTGTAGCGGATCGGGCGATGCCTTTACGCTTGAAGATTGCCTGTGTGCGGGTTTGCTGGCATCGGAACTTTCGAAATATAGAGAGGCGCGCCTTACGGATGTTGCCATTTCATTGAAAGAGCTTTATAGTCGTTTGAAAGATGAAGTTTTTGAAATTGCATCGCTCGGAAACCACTTTAACTTACTCAAAAAGAAGGGTTTTGAGGAGGATTTGAGGTATTGTTTTGAGATAGGCACGTGTAATGTCTTGCCAATTCTTAACGGCAACAAAATTACCAATATGGCTCATCTTTTGGGCGATGATTTGCCACCAGTAGGTAAAACCTTATGGTCGGAATGGAGTTTAAATTACCAAATATAAAAATTGAAGATCGTGAGTACAGCAAGAGAGAGCGTAGCGCAAACACCCCTGATGAAACAGTATTATGCCATTAAGGATAAACATCCGGATGCGATATTGCTTTTTAGAGTGGGTGATTTTTACGAGACTTTTTCGGACGATGCTATAAAGGCTTCGGAGATTTTGGGCATCACCCTAACTCGAAGAGCCAATGGTGCTGGTACTCACATAGAATTGGCTGGCTTCCCGCACCATTCGCTCGATACGTATTTGCCCAAATTGGTAAGAGCCGGACAGCGAGTGGCGATTTGCGACCAGCTGGAAGACCCAAAACTGACTAAATCAATTGTGAAAAGGGGTGTTACGGAACTCGTGACTCCTGGCGTTACAACCAACGACAATATACTAAACCATAAGGAAAATAACTTTGTGGCATCGGTTCACTTCGATAAAAAAGGGGCTGGCGTAGCTTTTCTCGACATTTCGACGGGTGAGTTTTTGGCCTCAGAGGGTACGGTTTCTTATATAGATAAGCTACTATCAAATTTTAAGCCCAAGGAGGTGCTTTTTGAAAAGAGCAAGCGACGTGAGTTTGAAGAGAATTTTGGCAGTAAATACTACACTTTTGGTCAGGATGATTGGGTTTACAACCACACCACGGCTCACGATCGCCTTTTGAAACACTTCGAAACCGTTTCGCTCAAAGGATTTGGCATTGAGGGGCAGGAGATGGCGGTGATTGCTTCGGGTGCCATTTTGTATTATTTAGACTTAACGCAACATCAACATTTACAGCATATTACAAAAGTTTCGCCCATTTCGGAGAACTCTTTTGTGTGGCTCGATAAATTTACCATTCGTAACCTTGAGCTTTTTGGTTCGAGCAACGAAGGAGCAAAGTCGCTTACCGATATTCTTGATAGAACCAATACAGCCATGGGAAGCAGGATGCTCAAGCGCTGGATAGCCCTTCCGTTGAACGAAGTACGACTCATTACCGACCGCAACGAAGTGGTTGCTTATTTGATCAAGAATGAAGAAGTTAAAGAAGATATTGAGACGAATCTTAAAAAAATAGGCGATTTAGAACGTTTGGTTTCGAAAGTAGCAACAGGCCGCATTACGCCACGCGAGGTGGTTCAACTCCGATATTCACTCGAAGCAACGTTGCCAATAAAAACAAGCTGTTCAACGGCACAAAACCCTATTTTAAATGCTTTGGGAGAGCAGATAAACCCCTGCAACACCTTGCGCGAACGCATAGAACGTGAAATTAACATTGATGCTCCTGCTCAATTGGTTAAGGGAAACATTGTTAGAAGCGGAGTAGATGCCGAACTCGATGATTTGCGTGCCATTGCCTTTTCGGGTAAAGATTATTTGCAAATGGTACAGGAACGCGAGAGCGAACGCACAGGTATTCCGAGTCTTAAAATATCGTTTAATAATGTTTTTGGCTACTTTATTGAGGTTAGAAACATGCATAAAGATAAAGTGCCCGCCGATTGGATTCGAAAACAAACACTGGTAAATGCCGAGCGTTACATTACCGAAGAGCTAAAAGAGTACGAAACTAAAATTTTGGGTGCCGAGGAGAAGATTCTCGCCATAGAAACAAGAATATATAATGATTTAATAGCCAATTGTAGTGAGTACATACCAGCATTTCAGGTAAACAGCACTCTTTTGGCAAAGCTCGATTGTCTATA
>JAYVSA010000123.1:0-2292 GCA_043775765.1 Breznakibacter sp.
GTGCATGGGTATTAATAATATTTACTAAAGAGCCTTTCTTACTTACCAAGGAGAAAGGCTCTTTTTATTTAAATACAGTTTAAGTTATTACACGTTATATATAATTATTTATTAAACGATGAAAATTACTCTTAGAAGCGCAACCTCCACTCAGGGGAGAAAAATGGCCGGAGCTCGCAGTTTATGGCGTGCCAATGGTATGAAAGAAGAACAATTTAGCAAGCCAATCATTGCGGTGGTCAACTCTTTCACTCAATTTGTGCCAGGTCATGCGCATCTTCATGAAATAGGTCAAGAGGTTAAAAAATATATTGAGGCTCAAGGCTGTTTCGCAGCTGAGTTTAACACCATTGCCGTTGATGATGGCATTGCTATGGGACACGATGGTATGCTTTACTCTCTTCCCTCTCGTGATGTAATTGCTGATAGCGTGGAATATATGATTAATGCGCACAGTGTAGATGCCATGATTTGCATCAGCAATTGCGATAAAATAACCCCTGGTATGCTTATGGCGGCCATGAGGTTAAATATTCCGTGTGTGTTTGTTTCTGGTGGCCCCATGGAAGCCGGCAAATTAGGCACTCGTGCTTTAGATTTAGTCGATGCTATGGTTATGGCGGCTGATGATTCTGTTTCAGATTCTGAAGTAGCTGCGGTTGAGGCTAATGCGTGCCCTACATGCGGTTCTTGTTCGGGTATGTTTACGGCAAACTCTATGAACTGCCTTAACGAGGCTATTGGATTGGCACTCCCAGGCAATGGAACTATTGTTGCCACACATGCCAACAGAACCAAGCTTTTTGAAAAGGCTGCCCACTTAATTGTTGAAAATACTTACAGATATTATAGAGATGGTGATGCATCTGTCTTACCACGTTCAATAGCGACTAAGCAGGCATTTATGAATGCTATGACGCTCGACATTGCCATGGGTGGTTCTACCAATACGGTTCTTCACTTATTGGCTATTGCACATGAAGCGGAGGTTGACTTTGGAATGGACGACATTGATAAGTTAAGTCGTAAGACACCTGTATTATGTAAGGTTGCACCAAATTCGCACTACCATATTGAAGATGTAAACCGTGCAGGTGGCATCTTGGCTATATTAGGCGAATTGGAACGTGGAGGTTTGATTGATGGTTCTGTAAAAAGAGCCGATTTCCCAACCCTTTCAGATGCCATTAAGCAGTACGACTTAACATTGCCAACGGCTTGCGCTGAGGCTAAAAATATTTACAGCAGTGCTCCGGCAGGCATCCGAAACTTAGTTCTTGGTTCACAGAAATCGGTTTACAAAGAACTCGATTTAGACCGTGATAAAGGTTGCATTCGCAGCGTGGCATCGGCTATTAATAAAGATGGTGGATTAGCTGTGTTGTTCGGAAACATTGCGCTTAACGGTTGTATTGTAAAAACAGCTGGTGTTGATGAATCCATCTTCAAATTTAAAGGACCAGCTCGTGTTTACGAAAGTCAAGACGATGCAACAAATGGCATTTTAAGCGGAGAGGTAAAATCGGGCGAGGTAGTAATTATTGTGTACGAAGGACCAAAAGGTGGACCAGGTATGCAAGAAATGCTCTATCCAACATCGTATTTAAAATCGCGTCATTTAGGTAAAGAGTGTGCTTTGTTAACAGATGGTCGTTTCTCTGGTGGAACTTCAGGTTTGTCTATTGGCCACGCATCGCCAGAGGCCGCAGCTGGTGGAGCTATTGGATTGGTTCGCACAGGTGATTTAATTAGTATCGATATTCCAGGAAGGAAGATAGAAGTTCTTGTTTCTGAAATGGAATTAGAAAATAGAAGGAAACAAGAACTAGCACGTGGCAAAGAGGCCTTTACGCCTCATGCACCACGAGTCCGTAACGTGTCTAAAGCTCTAAAAGCCTACGCCAGCATGGTTAGTAGCGCCGACAAAGGAGCCGTTCGACTGATATAATAAAGTGAGAACTGAATTAATTTTCGTTTGTTTTGATTCTACATTTGTGTTAAGTTATGGAAGCTAAAGAAATTACAATAAATAAACCGGATGGTGCTGCCATCCGTACTTCGGGGTCTGATGCAGTAATGCGATGCCTTTTAAATGAAGGAGTTGATCTTATTTTTGGATATCCTGGCGGTGCAATTATGCCTGTTTACGATGCCATTTTCGATTATCAAGATAAGATTCACCACGTTTTGGTGCGTCACGAGCAGGGTGCTTTACACGCCGCACAAGGTTATGCTCGTGTTACGGGTAAAGTTGGGGTGGCCGTTGTAACATCGGGTCCGGGTGCCACAAAT
>JAYVSA010000124.1:0-6621 GCA_043775765.1 Breznakibacter sp.
GAAGCCGTAATATCCAAACAAACAGCCATTGCCAACAAAGCCTACACAATAGAGATACTTTTAAAATACGCTAAAAAATACCCCGAACTATCATCAGAAATAATTGAAGTACTTGAGTTTGCTAAAGAGGGAGCCTCCAAAGGTGTTTCTGGAAAGATAAAAACGACCATCAAGAAGCTCACTATTTTACAAGCAAATCTTTAAATGTCTTCTTAAACTTCTCTAATTTTGGTATCACAACAAACTGGCAATAAGGCTGTTTCGCATTATCGCCTTTAGTGACATAATCTTGATGATACTCCTCAGCTTTATAAAAAACAGTGAGAGGATGCAACTCGGTAATAATTGGAGCATCAAACACCTTATTGTCTGATAATGTTTTAATTACAAGCTCAGAGGTGCTTTTTTGTTGCGGAGAAGTATAAAATATTGATGACTGGTATTGATGCCCTACATCTTCTCCTTGCATATTTGGAGTGGTTGGATTATGAACAGCAAAAAACACCTCCAGCAATTTTGCAAAAGAGACTTTGTCTGGATCAAAAACAATTTTCACCACCTCCACATGCCCTGTCTCACCCTCACACACTTCAGCATAAGTAGGATTTAAAAGAGTTCCTCCAGTATATCCCGACTCAGCAGATTTAACACCATCAATGGAACCATAAATAGCCTCAACACACCAAAAACAGCCACCTCCAAATACAGCAACTTCCGTTTTATTCGTTTCTTTCATAGGTGTTAGTAAATTTAAAAAAAGTAAAATGGAGCTAAGATACATATTCTATTGTTTTTTAAATAAACAGCTGAAAATTAGAATAGTTTAACCACATCAATAATCTCGAGTAGAAATTGATTACGAAAAGGAAACAACAGATTAAATTGCTAATTTTGCAACCTTAACTGAGAATATAAACAATGAGTAGTAATGCACCGCTAGCAGAACGTATGCGCCCTAAAACGCTCGATCAATACATTGGTCAGAGCCATTTGGTAGGCATAAATAGCGTTTTGCGAAAAATGATTGAAACGGGCAATATTGCATCCATCATTTTGTGGGGGCCACCAGGAGTTGGCAAAACAACCCTAGCGCAAATTATAGCGCAACAACTCGACAGGCAATTCTTTGAGCTTTCGGCCATTAATTCAGGGGTAAAAGATGTAAGAGAGGTTATTGAAAAAGCAAAAAAAGCACGTTTCTTCAATGCCCCAAATCCAATTCTTTTTATCGATGAGATACATCGTTTTAGTAAATCGCAGCAAGACTCTTTACTTGGGGCAGTTGAACATGGCACTGTAACTCTGATAGGAGCAACCACCGAAAATCCGAGTTTTGAGGTAATTTCGCCCCTACTCTCGCGCTGTCAAGTTTACGTTCTCAAACATTTAACCGATGATGATTTACTCAGTTTAACGCACCGAATATTTGAAAAAGATACCCTTTTAAAACAAAAGCAGTTCAAACTGACTGAAACCCAAGCTTTATTGAACTTTGCGGGTGGGGATGCCAGAAAACTTCTCAACATTATAGAATTGGTTTATAATTCGGAGGTAGACAAACCAGAAATTGAATTCACCAATGAACTTGTAACCAACTTATTACAACAGAACACACAAGCCTACGACAAAAATGGTGAGTTGCATTACGATATTGTTTCGGCCATGATAAAGTCGATACGCGGAAGCGACCCTGATGGTGCTGTTTATTGGCTTGCACGAATGGTTGAAGGTGGTGAAGACCCTAAATTTATTGCCCGTAGATTGCTCATTTCTGCGGCCGAGGATGTTGGATTAGCCAATCCGAATGCCCTTCTCTTAGCAACAGAATGCTTTAAAGCCATTGAACTAATTGGCTGGCCTGAATCGAGAATTATTCTTTCGCAAACGGCAATCTATTTAGCCTCTAGTCCAAAAAGTAACAGTGCCTACATGGCTATCAACCAAGCACAAGAACTTATTCGCAAAAGTGGCAACTTACCAGTACCACTGCATTTGCGCAATGCACCTACCAAACTCATGCGCGATTTAGATTATGGCAAGAATTATAAATATTCACACGATTTTAATAATAACTTTGTAGCGCAACAATTTTTGCCCGATGAGATAAAAAACACACAACTCTACACGCCACAGGTGAATGGAAGTGAGAAAAAATCGGCCGATTGGCTTAAATATTTATGGAAAGATAGATATTGATGGTTGAAATACAGTAGATATACAATAGAAATATTTGAAATAGAACAAGATACAATTGAAATACAGTAGAAATTATGATGCTCAATAACTTACCAAAATTACAACATACCGATTCGGGTAACTTCTTTTTATTAGCAGGCCCTTGCGCCATCGAAGGCGAAGAGATGGCGATGAACATAGCTGAAAAAATTGTAAAAATTACCGACAAACTCAACATACCTTATGTATTTAAGGGATCTTACCGAAAAGCCAACCGATCTCGTATCGACTCATTTTGCGGTATTGGCGATGAGAAAGCACTTAAAATATTACAAAAAGTAAGTCGTGAATTTGGCATTCCTGTGGTTACGGACATTCACGATGCAAGTGAAGCGGCCATGGCTGCCGAATACGTAGATGTGTTACAAATTCCTGCTTTCTTGTGTCGTCAAACGGATATTTTAATTGCGGCAGCCAAAACAGGCAAGCACGTAAACATCAAAAAGGGACAATTTTTATCGCCAGAAGCAATGACCTTTGCCGTAAATAAAGTCCGCGACTCGGGTAACAACAACATCTTTTTAACCGATAGAGGTAGCATGTTTGGCTACTACGATATGATTGTGGATTATCGCGGAATTCCTGCCATGCAAGAGTTTAACGTACCTGTAGTTTTAGATATCACTCACAGTTTACAACAGCCAAATCAGGCCTCTGGCGTAACAGGTGGCAAACCTGCACTCATCGAAACCATTGCAAAAGCTGGTATTGCAGTTGGTGTCGATGGTATTTTCGTTGAAACGCACCACGACCCTTCAATTGCTAAATCGGACGGTGCCAACATGCTCAGACTTGATTTACTTGAAGGTCTATTAACCAAATTGGTACGTATCAGGGAGGCTATTCGCTAAAAAACATATTATTGTAATTGAAGACGCCAAAGCGCAAAGATGGGAGAAATAACGATCTCTTTTCTTTGCGCTTTGTTTTTCAGAATTATACACCATTCACCTACTCCTCCAGTTCAAAAAGCTTCCTACGCAAGTTTATATTTTTCTCTTCTGGCTTCACCTCCTTTAAGTACGCTTGATTGAGCAACAAAAAACGAGTATTAAATGGGCTCAACATCAAAGCATTGCCATCATTAAAAAAACTTGGACTCACCTTTTTGAAATTGAGTTTGCACACTGACAATTCATAGTGGTTGGACGTAGCTGAGCGGTACAATATTGGCAATCCTTGAGTACGACAAATAAGTGGTCGAATGGAATAAATAGAACATCTGTTTTTAACCAAAAATCGGCACCCTTTTGTGATGGATTGAAACAAGCCTCTTTTGGGTAAAAGTATTTTCTCATCCTTAATCTGCCTTTGAATAGAATCAAACTCAACAGCAAACACCGAAATACTCTCACAACAGGAACTACAGCCCTCTTTACATTGCATTTGCGAAGTGTGTTGTGCGCTTAAAACCTCACTCAATTCGTCTATCTCACCAATCAATGAGTGGTAATTAGCAAAGTAGCCTAACTTCTTATCATTCATATATTTTACATTTGTCAACACACAAAAATAGGTATAATGGAAAGTAAACGGGCAATACTGGCTCATCACTTTTCAAAAATCGTATAAATGAGATAGAAAAACCACTTAAAGAGTAGAAGTATTAGATAGAATATTAATTTTGTGGCTTCAAATATAGAAACACAAAAGACAATGACTGAAATTGCCAGCAAATACGACCCAACCCAACTAGAAGACAAATGGTACCAATATTGGATGCAAAACGGATTTTTTAAATCCACACCCGATGATCGTGAGCCATACACCATTGTGATTCCTCCGCCGAATGTGACGGGCGTTCTGCACATGGGACACATGCTTAATAATACCATTCAGGATATTTTGGTTCGCCGCGCTCGTATGCTTGGCAAAAATGCGTGTTGGGTGCCAGGAACCGACCATGCTTCTATTGCTACTGAGGCCAAAGTGGTGAATAAACTTCGTACGGAAGGCATTGAAAAACTCGATCTTTCGAGAGAAGAGTTCCTTGGTCATGCCTGGGATTGGACAGATAAACACGGTGGCATCATCCTCGAACAACTTAAAAAACTGGGCGCTTCTTGCGACTGGGATAGGACCTGCTTCACCATGGACGAGGACCGTAGCGATGCGGTAATAAAAGTATTCTGCGATTTGTTTGAAAAAGGCCTTATCTACCGCGGTATTCGCATGGTAAACTGGGATCCAAAAGCTCAAACAGCTCTTTCCGACGAAGAGGTTATCTATAAAGAGGTTCAATCGAAACTCTATTACTTAAAATATCAAATTGAGGGCACAAGCGAGTTCTTAACCATTGCAACCACCCGTCCAGAAACTATTTTAGGCGATACGGCCGTTTGTGTAAATCCAAACGACGAGCGCTTCAAACATCTCAAAGGCAAACGCGTAATTGTACCGCTTATCAACCGCTCAATCCCTATCATTGAAGATGAGTATGTTGATATGGAGTTTGGTACTGGATGCCTTAAAATCACACCGGCACACGACATCAACGACTACGAAATAGGCATGCGTTTCAACCTCGAAAGCATCGATATTCTGAACGACGATGGCACTCTCTCTGAAAAAGCAGGAATGTACGTTGGAGAAGACCGCTTTGTAGTGCGTGAAAAGATAGAAGTGGCGCTTCGTGAAGCTGGCAATCTAGCAAAAGTAGAGCCTTACACCAATAAAGTAGGCTGTTCGGAACGTACCGATGCCGTGATTGAACCAAAACTATCGGCTCAGTGGTTTTTAAAGATGGAAGATCTTGCAAAACCAGCTCTAGAGGCAGTTATGAACGATGACATCAAGTTTCATCCTCCTAAATTCAAGAATCTCTACCGTCACTGGATGGAGAACGTAAAAGACTGGTGCATCTCGCGTCAACTTTGGTGGGGGCACCGCATTCCGGTTTATTACCTTGCCGATGGTGGCTTTGTTGTGGCTGAAACAGCCGGAAAAGCTCTTGAACTGGCAAAAATCAAAACAGGCAACGCCAATCTTACAATAGAAAACCTCCGTCAAGATGAAGATGTACTCGACACATGGGCATCTTCTTGGTTATGGCCAATTTCTGTCTTCAACGGCTTTAAAGACGAGAAGGAGATTGAATATTACTACCCTACCAACGACCTCGTTACAGCTCCCGAAATCATATTCTTCTGGGTGGCACGAATGATTATTGCTGGGTACGAATACCGTAAAGACTTGCCGTTCAAAAACGTCTATTTCACAGGTATTGTGCGCGATAAGTTAGGCCGTAAAATGTCTAAATCATTGGGTAATTCACCCGATCCGCTCGAACTTATTGAGAAATTTGGTGCTGATGGTGTTCGCGTAGGTATGCTACTGAGCTCGCCTGCTGGTAACGATTTACCCTACGACGATTCTCTAGTAGAACAAGGTCGTAACTTTTCCAATAAAATATGGAACGCCTTCCGATTAGTTAAAAACTGGGAAGTAAACACCACCATCGAACAGCCAAAATCATCGGCTTTAGCAATTGAATGGTACGACCAGAAACTCAATCAAACCATTGCTTTAATGGACGATAACTTCTCGAAATTCCGTATCTCTGAGGCATTAATGACCGTTTACACCGTCTTTTGGCAAGAGTTTTCGAGCTGGTACCTAGAGGCCATTAAGCCAAACTACCTTCAGCCAATCGACGCCAAAACGTACAATAAAACCCTCGAGTTCTTCGATAAAATGCTTAAACTTCTTCATCCGTTCATGCCATTTATCACCGAAGAAATATGGCATGCCCTCGAAGAGCGCAAAGATGGCGAAAGCATTATGGTTCAACTTATGCCTGCTATAATGCCAGTAAATGAGACCATTCTCGAGCAATTTGAACTTTGCAAAGAAGCCGTTTCAGGAATTAGAACCATCCGTAAAGAGAAAAACATCCCTCAAAAAGATGCCCTTACTCTCATCATCCTCGATGGCGAAAAGAGTTACAACACCTATTTCAACGAGATATTGGTTAAACTTTGCAACTTATCGGAACTATCCACATCAACCCAAAAAGTTGACGGCGCCCTTTCGTTTATGGTAAAATCGGCCGAGTTTTTTGTACCCATGAGTGGTAAAATCGACATAGTAGCCGAACTTGCTCGTCTCAACGAAGAACTCACGTACAACCAAGGCTTCCTCAATTCCGTTCGCGCAAAACTAAGTAACGAAAAATTCGTTGGTTCAGCACCCGAAAAAGTCGTTGCCATGGAGCGCCAAAAGGAGGCCGATGCATTATCTAAAATTCAAATCATCGAAGAGACCATCAAGAGTCTCAACAAATAACAACATCACCACACACCCCATAAATGGAGGCTTTTACCCAAAGGCTTCCATTTATTATTTTCACCCACAACCAAAACCCGCAACTTTAACACTTTAAAAATC
>JAYVSA010000125.1:0-7176 GCA_043775765.1 Breznakibacter sp.
TGGTTGATGTGAAAGATCAAGAATATCTCGATCTTCATGCTCGCCGTTTAGTTGAAATGGCAGGTAACATCATTATGTCTTATCTATTGCTTTTAGATACTCAACGTGATGATCGTTTCAAAAAGTCGCTTGAGGTTTATTTGAAAATGGGTAGAGCCGATAACAAGGCGAAGTTTGAGTTTGTTTCAAACAGTACCATCAACGATTTAGGAATTTATAAACAAGAGTAATCTCTTTGTTTTTAATATGTTAAAAAAGGGCATTCCAATTTGGAGTGCCCTTTTTTCTTGTGATGAATTGTGTTATTGAGTAAACCATGCAATACATTTATCATCACCACTTTTAACACACCTTTAACACACCGAGGTTCATTTTACATAGTTTCTGTTATTACCTTTGAAATTCAATTTTCTACTATGGATTTGACTTTATTAAAAGATATTGTAATCATTTTTGCTCTCTCTACGGGAGCCAATCTTATTTTTACAAAGTTAAAACTACCCACCATATTGGGTTATTTGCTTACGGGTATTGTTGCTGGGCCTAATTTGCTAGCCATCATAGAGTCGGCCGATAATATTGAAATGATGGCCGAGATTGGCGTTATCTTGCTCTTGTTCACTATTGGAATGGAGTTTTCGCTAAAGCATCTTTTTAAAATTAGGCGTATTGTCTTTTTGGGTGGATTAATGCAGTTGCTCTTTACTGCGGGTATTTTTTGGTTGATAAGCCGCTTTTATGGACTCGATTGGAAGGGCGGACTTTTCATGGGCTTTTTAGCCGCTCTTAGTTCATCGGCACTCGTTTTAAAGCTTTTGCAAGAGCGTATGGAGCTCACATCCAACTACGGCCGCACCGTGCTGGGAATACTCATCTTTCAAGACTTAATGCTGGTTCCGCTAATTCTATTTACCAATTTGCTCGGCACGCCAAACGCCGACGTTGGGGCAGAACTTCTCTATCTTTCTCTTAAAGTTGGCGGTGTATTTGTATTTGTTTATGTTGGCAATAAGTGGTTGTTTCCTCAGCTACTGCATTATATCGCTTTGGTAAAGAATCAGGAGTTATTCATGATGAGTCTCTTCTTAATCTGCTTGGCGGTGGCTTTGCTTACTTCTTCTCTCGGTTTGTCTCTCGCTTTTGGTGCTTTCTTGGCTGGCCTAATGATCTCAGAATCAGAATATAGCCACAATGCTTTTAGTACCTTAATTCCTCTTAAAGATACTTTTGGTAGTTTCTTTTTTGTGTCGATAGGTATGTTGCTCGATACCTCCTTTGTAGTTCATCATCTTCCACTGGTTCTGTTTTCTGTTTTAATGGTCATTTTTGTGAAGACGATTATTGCAGGCGCCACGGGTTTTGTTCTTGGACATACGTTTAAAGGAACCGTAATGGTGGGTTTGGCGCTTGCTCAAGTGGGTGAATTTTCATTTATCTTGGCAAAAATTGGCTCATCGTATAAACTAATAACGGGCGATTTATACCAACTTTTTTTGGCGGTAGCCATCATGAGTATGGCTATTTCTCCCTTTTTAATCCTAATCTCGAACCGTTTATCAAATCTTTTGCTCAAATTACCATTGCCATCTTGGTTGGTTAAAGGGTTATTTCCACTTCAAGAGATAGAGGTGCCAGAGCTATCCAACCATCTAATCATTATTGGCAAAGATGAAACGGCCATCAAGTTGTCGTCTATGGCAAAGGAGTCTAATTTACCTCATGTTTCTATTATTTTCGACCCTAGCATTGCTCGCGAACGCCTCAATAAAGGAGATATGGTGGTGTATGGCGATGCTGTAAATGAGCCTGTCTTGCGTAAGGCTCATGTTCATACAGCCGATATTGTGGTTATCTCGGTGGGCGATTACTTGCCATCGTTGGCCATTATAGAAAAAATTCGTCGGATAAATAAGTCGGCTTGCATAATCATGAGAGCCAAAAACATTAAAAATATCAAGCAACTTTACTCTTTTGGCGTAGATCAGGTGTTACCCGAGAAACTCGAAATTGCAATTGATTTGTTCGACCGAGTTTTAACACGGAGATTGTTACCCAAACGTGAAATAAACCAAATAATTTCCCATATTCGCAGTCATTATTATGGAGAATTTTTAGAGTCTGAGTTTAAAATTGGATTGACGCAAACGGAAGAGCTGAGCTTCTTTGAAATAACGGCTCTTAAGGTTGAGAGTTTGTCCAATGCCGATGGTTGTTCGTTGGTTGAGTTGCAACTGAGAAATGCCACAGGCGCGTCTTTGTTGGCTATTAAACGCGGAGAAGAAATTCTCGAACATCCGTCACCCGAAACCGTTCTTTTGGGAGGCGATATAACGTTCCTGTTGGGTAATCCAGAACAAATAAATAAGGCTTCAGAGTTATTTAGTGTAGATTCGTTTTAATAGAGTTAATGATATGAAATTTAGAGGTTTAGTGGTTGCTTTAACGTTTTTGGTATTGCTTGTTTCTAGTTGTAAAAAGGCACGTTTCGCTCCCGATATTACATCTATCAAGTCGGATGTTACCATTGTTCCATTCTACAAAGAGTTGCAAGCGGTAAACACGGTAGCTAAAGATAATGGGTTGAGCAAATTAGAAGCAAAACATGGTTTGTTCTATAAAGATTTTGCAATAAGAGTGATTGGAATTGATGTAAAGGATTCAAAATTTCCACTTTACATGTCGAAATTTCTCGACTTTGAAGCCAACAAAGAGGTTTTTGCCGAATGCGAAAAACAATACGGAGATGGTTCTCAGTTGAAGTCCGATTTTGATTTAGCATTTCGATATTACAAGTACTATTTTCCAAACAAGCCCGTAGATAAGATCTACCTTCAAATGTCTGGGTTCAGTACTTTTATGATGGTTGATACGGGCTATGTTGCCGTGAGTTTGGAGCGATACTTAGGCGATACGTGTAATTTTTACAATCTGCTGGGCGATCCAGTCTATTTGCGCAAGAAAATGGTTCGAGAGAAGATGGTGCCAGATGCTTTTAAGGCCATTGCAATGGTGGAATATCCAAATTCCGATTCCATAGATAACCTATTGAGTAACATGGTTTATCAGGGAAAAGTGTTACACTTTGTAGCATGCATGACACCAGCTATTCACGATACTCTGTTGTTCGATTATTCGAAAGCACAGATGAAATGGGTTGAGAAGAATGAGTCGAAGGCGTGGTCTATTCTCATTGAGAAGAAACATCTCTTTTCTACCGATCTTTTGATGATACAGAAGTATATTGGAGATGGACCATTTACTGCTTTCTTCGGTCAGGAGTCGCCTTCGAGGGTGGCCTCGTACATCGGATATCGAATTGTAGAAGAGTATCTTAAGAAGAATCCAACCATTACCCTTTCTCAATTAATGGAGGAGAAGGATAGTCAGATGATTTTACGTAAATCGGGTTATCGGCCTTAAAATCAATTGGAATGGGTTGTGTTTTGTTGAAAATAGAACTTTTTTCAATTCATTGCCCAAAAAAAAGCATAAAACATTTTTTTAAGAGCAAAATATATTTAAGTTTGCAGTCAAATTAAGTTTTACACAATGAAAGTATCTATCAACCTTTTTAACGCTTTCTATTTTTACTTCTGGTATTTTAGACCATAAGGCGGGGTAGGTATTATAGATATTCATTACGATATTTTACAAATCCCGCCCTAACAAGGCGGGATTTTTTTATTTAAACGTGGGTTATGACAAAGACCATCAAAAGAATAGTAATTCAGGGCGGATATGGTGCCAATCACGAGATTGCAGCGCGTGCATTCTTCGATAAAGAGAAGATCGAGATCATTCCGTGTCTTACTTTTCCTGAGCTTTTTGATACGATAAAGAAAGACCCAACTATTTATGGTATTGTGGCCATTGAGAATACCTTGGTTGGAAGTATTTTGCCTAATTACACGCTTCTTAAAGACTCTGGACTCGCCATTATTGGTGAGTACAAACAACGCATAAAGCATCAGTTGATGTGCTTAAAAGGACAAACGATTGAGGATATTCGCGAAGTACATTCACACCCGATGGCTTTGGCACAATGCGAGGAGTTTTTTAAGGCTTATCCAAAAATTAAATTAATAGAGAGTGAAGATACTGCTCTAAGCGCGAAGTGGATTGCAGACGAGAAGTTGTTTCATACGGCAGCAATTGCGTCTGAACTCGCGTCTCAACTATATCATCTCAATACTATTGCCAAAAACATTGAGACCAATAAACGCAATTTTACCCGTTTTCTCATTGTTTCAGATAGAATGAAGGTTGAGGTTGAAGAGCTTTTAGCTAATAATAAAGTGAATAAGGCGTCTCTTGTTTTCTCTGTAAAGAATGAACCCGGATGTTTGTCTAAAATATTAACGATACTGGCATTTTATGGCATCGATCTTACCAAAATTCAATCACTTCCCGTTGTTGGGGCAGAGTGGGAATATTTGTTTTACGTCGATTTGACGTTTGATACCTACACGCGCTATTTACAGTCGTTGGATGCCATAAGACCACTAACTCATAAGCTTAAAATTTTAGGCGAATATGAACAAGGACGTCAATCGTTTACTCCAGAACAAGAAGAATCAATATTGTAATATATTAATTGCTAATAAGATATGAATATCGTACCTGCAAATAGAATAAGCGAAGTTGAGGAGTACTACTTCTCAATAAAACTTAAAGAGATAGAAAAGTTGCGTAGCGAAGGTGCTAATATCATTAATTTGGGTATTGGAAATCCCGATTTACCGCCCTCTAAAAGCACCATTGACACGCTTACCGCTGAGGCCAATAAAACAAATCCTGGTAATCACGGTTACCAGAGTTATGTTGGTATTCCTGAGTTGAGAAATGCCTTTGCCTCTTGGTATAAAAAATATTTTAAAGTCGATTTGAATGGGGCTAACGAAATTTTGCCTTTAATAGGATCGAAAGAGGGCATTATGCACATCTCTATGGCTTTTGTAAATGAGGGAGATGAGGTGCTGGTTCCCAATCCTGGTTATCCTACTTATTCATCAGTTTCTAAGCTTGTTGGCGCTAAAATTCGTTATTACGATTTGAAGGAGGAGTTGAATTGGCAACCTAATTTTGAAGCGCTAGAGAGTGAAGATTTATCTAAGGTAAAGATTATGTGGGTAAATTACCCCAATATGCCTACAGGTGCCCGCGCTACAATGGAGTTATTCGAAAAACTGGTTGCGTTTGGAAAGCGTCATAATATTCTCATTGTAAACGATAATCCTTATAGCTTTGTTCTTAATAATGAACAACTTAGTATTTTAGCCGTTAAAGATGCAAAAGATGTTGCCATAGAGCTTAACTCGTTGAGTAAATCGGGTAATCTCTCGGGTTGGCGTATTGGTATGGTGGGTGCAAAGAAAGAGTTTATCGATTATATCTTGCGCGTTAAGAGCAATATGGATTCGGGTATGTTTAGGCCGCTTCAAGTTGCTGCTGCACAAACACTTGCTTTGCCCGATGAGTGGTATTTAACCAATAATGCTATTTATACAGAACGCCGTGATGTGGTTTTTAAAATCATGGATTTACTTAAATGTCAATACGATAAAAACCAAGTTGGATTGTTTGTTTGGGCTAAAATACCTGAAACCATTGAGAGTAGTAAAATTCTTACAGATAAAATTCTTTACGAAAAGCATGTTTTTATTACGCCAGGGATGATTTTTGGTTCGGCAGGTGAAAAATATATTAGAATAAGTCTTTGTACCTCAAAAGAGTTGTTAATTGAGGCGCTGGAGAGAATAAAGCGCATTTAAGAGTGTTTGTTACGAATAATTAAAAAACTGATAATATGATTCAATTAGATTTAGAGAGAATTTCTCTTCCAGGGTTAGATTTAGAGCGCCCAATTATTATTGCTGGCCCATGTAGTGCCGAAACAGAGGAGCAAACTCTTGCTACCGCTCACCAATTGGCTGCTAAAGGATTTAAAATTTTCAGAGCTGGTATTTGGAAACCTCGAACTCGTCCGGGAGCATTTGAAGGCGTTGGAACTGTTGGTTTACCGTGGTTGCAAAAGGTTAAGAAAGAAACAGGTATGTTTGTTGGTACTGAGGTTGCAAATGCACACCACGTATATGAGGCCTTGAAATATGGTGTTGATATTCTTTTGATTGGTGCTCGTACAACAGCTAACCCATTTGCGGTTCAAGAGATTGCAGATGCTTTAAAGGGAACCGATATTCCTGTGTTAATTAAGAATCCGGTTAACCCAGATTTAGAGTTGTGGATAGGTGCTATTGAGCGCATCAACCGTGCTGGTATTAAAAAGATTGCTGCCATTCACCGTGGTTTCTCAACTTACGATAAAACAAAATTCCGCAACGATCCTAACTGGCCTATCGCTATTGAGTTACGTCGTCGTTGTCCGGAATTGCCTATTATTACAGATCCTAGCCATATTGGTGGTAAAGCATCGTTGATTCAAGAGATTTCTCAAGAAGCAATGGATTTAGATTTCGATGGTTTAATTATTGAGTCGCACGTTTGTCCTGAGAAGGCTTGGAGTGATGCAAGCCAACAAGTTACGCCTGAGAGATTGAGCGAAATTGTTAAGAATTTGGTGTTGAGAACTTCTGAAATTGGCGACAGTCCTCGTGTTACACTCGATGAGTTGCGTTTAGAAATTGATCAGGTAGATAACAGCATTCTTGACCTGTTGAAGAAACGTATGGGCTTTTCTGAAAAGATTGGTAAATACAAGTTTGATAACAATATCACCATCTTACAAACGCGTCGTTACGATGAGATAATGAATAACCGTAAAGCTCAAGCTGTGGTTAAAGGTCTTGATCCTGAGTTTGTTACTCGCGTTTACGAACACATACATGAAGAGTCTATCAATGTTCAGAATAAAGTGATGAATGTTGATTTGGCAAAGAAATAGTTTTAAACTTAAGGGCGATATTAAATGTATCGCCCTTAGTTTTTTGAGTTTTTGATTTTCTGTTTTATAATAAATTAATAAAATCCCGACTAATGAGAATTTGTATTTTAGGGGCTGGTAAAATGGGCGCTTGGTTAACAGATGCCCTCTGTTTAGATCACGAAGTGGCAATTTTCGATAAAGATCTTCAACGCTTGAAATTTGTGTTCAATACACAGAGATTGACAAAGTATGAAGAGATTACTGAATTTGCACCCGAAATGTTGATTAATGCA
>JAYVSA010000126.1:0-3232 GCA_043775765.1 Breznakibacter sp.
TGCAACAGGCTTGGCAAACTATCATTAAAATGGAGGAGGTGCGCATTTCGTTCGACATCTTCCACCTTGGAATTATCTTCTTTCGAGAAGGGTGTCAAAAACAGCACTATCAAGTCTGGATTTAGTAGTAATTGCCTGAAAATAAGGCAGAAAAAGATATCGCATTTATGAAAAAGAGCATGGTTTATACCAAAACGGGCGACAAAGGTACCACCAGTCTTATTGGAGGCACACGCATTGCCAAAAATCACGATCGTCTTGAGGCTTATGGTACTGTAGATGAACTCAATACGCATCTGGGCATGATTCGATCCTTCGATATCGACGATCGCTCAGGTCAATTTATTATCAAAATCCAAAATCATCTCTTCACCATTGGCGCTTACCTAGCTACCGATAGCAGTAAGTCCGATTTAAGAAGTCGCCTCAATACCAACGAAAATACCATTGAAGAGCTTGAAATAGAGATGGATGAACTCGAAAATACACTGCCTCCACTCACTCAATTTGTTTTGCCAGGTGGTCATCCAACGGTTTCATCGTGTCACATTGCCCGCACAGTATGCCGTAGAGCCGAAAGGCGCGCCATCACGGTATCTGAAGAGAATGATACCGATAATTACGTCATTCGTTACCTCAATCGCCTCTCCGATTACTTATTTGTACTCTCTCGTTATCAGGCTTATAGGCTTAATGTGGAAGAGACACCTTGGCAGAAATAGGTGTGATTGAGTAAAATAAAAAAAAACTTAAATAATTATTCGATAAAGAAGTAGCGCTTTCATATTTTTATATAAATTCGCACAAAGTAAGAAAAAGAGATTAACACAAATTAAAACCTTGAATTTATGTACTGGACACTTGAACTAGCGTCACGATTGGAAGATGCGCCTTGGCCAGCATCTAAGGATGAATTAATAGATTTCGCCATCCGCTCAGGAGCTCCTATGGAAGTGATTGAAAATCTACAAGAAATTGAAGATGAAGGGGATGTTTATGAGAGTATTGAAGATATTTGGCCTGATTATCCAAGTAAAGACGACTTCTTTTTTAACGAAGATGAGTATTAGTATTTAAAATAGCTTTGGGCTCTATGGTGAATGTATAATTCGATCAAAATAGGGATTAGCTAAAATCAAATACTCATTGATTCATAAGAAATTAAAAGGGTGATTCTAGAAATAGAGTCACCCTTTATAATTATATTAAACCACTGTTACTTATTGTGTTATAAAACTATCATCTACCTGAAAATCATCAATACTCTCGCCTTTTACGCGTTCGGGAAGTTTGTTCTTTATGTAAATCTCTTTCCTCGATTTTGGACGATAGGCATCGAGCCAATAGAAGCCTTTAAGTTCATAATCTGCTCTGTTGAGTAATATGGGAGGATTAAGCGTACCCTCTGGATTATTGCGCATAATGATGCGGTCAATAGACTGTTTATCCAAATAGATGGTCATAGAACTACACTCCGCTTTATTTACGCCTACTAAATCTTTTCCATCTTTGGGATAGTAAACAGTTTGCCCATTGCCCTCAACATCAATCTTATAGAGAGCATTGTTTTTAATGTACCCAATCATCTTTTGACCAACAATTTGGTTGTATTTAGAGGAGTCTTCTTGGCTTATTGCAAAGGCCAAATTATCGAGTTCAAATCGGTCTATTGCACCATTTTTTGTAAACAACATAATTTTCTCTGCAGTAAGTTGGTTTTGGAGCGTCCAAATAACCGGATCGTGATAGAGAGTATTCACCGAATCAATACTTGTGTAAACCATTGAATCACAGCGCCCCTGTATATCTTTTCTGAAAAACTTAACGTTATAATATGCATGAATGGCACTACTGCTGATGCTATCAATATTAACGGTATTGAGTTTCAGCGTGTCGGCATGCAAAAAGAGGGTATCGCCTTTTTGGATTTGAAGCATCTCCGCGTTTTTGGTTGCTAAACCACACTTCGTTTTCTCATTATAATAGCCGTAATTTCCACAAATAACAATTGATTTTGTTAAATCGGTTATCGCCATTTTAGAAAAAACTTCGCCAAAACCACTCGTGCGGTTGTAATATATTGTATCTCCCGTAAGAGTTTGATCTTTACCGTATATTGTGCTGTTTTTTAGTAGTTTGGCATATTGGCTCTTCGTATCATAATACCCAAACTCTGAGTAAATTCTATTCGCGTCTGAATAGATATTTGTTGGCCCAACAATGCTTATAACCTCAGTTGTAGTGTGATATTTAAGCGTGTCAGAAACCAATTTGTATTTCGGATCTTTAACCGTTACAGAGTCTTTAAACTGAACCTCATTGGTAGCCGTATAGTAGTAACCCCACACGCTTTTTAATGTATCAACTTTATTTACAATAGTTCCCCAATTGTAATAATAGCCTACGCCTTTAATTCTATCGTAATCGAGAAATTGAGTGGTTAAAACAACCTCTTTATTCACCATTTTTACGTTATCACGAACCCTAGCCATTCCAATGTTACCATCATAAACTAGGTTATCTCCGTAAAGGTTTAAGGTGTCGTTTTGAATGATGTGTACGCCTCCTTTTGCCACTACCACGTTGGAGTCTTGGTAAAGATAGGCTTCATCGCAAAACATGATAATGTTCTCGTGCGAAAACTTCACATGCCCCATTAAAACCTGCACTTTATCGCCATAAACCTTCTTGTCAAAATTTAGGCTATCTGCAAAAAGTATTTTAATTTTCCCCGACACTTTCCCCGTTTGGGCGTGTAATGGCGAAATGGCTATTAAAAACGCAAGAACTAGAATGGAGTACCCCAATTTTAAAATAGACTTTTCTGGCATCTGTTATTTCTTAATCCAACCCTTATAGTCCCATTCGCAATTACTCCAAGAATCGTTTATGTGCACGTATGTTTCGGCTTGCCTTTGGTAAATCCATTTATTAACCGCATCATGTTTCTTTTTTGCAAGGAGTAAATGCTGAACAACCTGATAGTCGTCGGTTATGTTTGCACGGTGTGGCGTAAATTTTTTCGTGAGTTTAACAATCATGTACTCCTCTTTTCCCTTCTGATTTACCAGTTTAAAAGCCTTAGAAATCTCACCTTCACGCAATCCCTGAATGGCGCGGTTTATTTCTGTTGGTATCTGTGAGATTTCAAATCGTGAAGTCTGATCTTCTTGATTTACCATAACTCCACCATTCATTCGAGAGTCTTTGTTTTGAGAAAAGCTCTTGGCTG
>JAYVSA010000127.1:0-11221 GCA_043775765.1 Breznakibacter sp.
GTGCAGTTGCTCAACAAAGTGCGTTTGATGAATTTAAAAACAAAAATGGAGGTCGTTTATATGATATCTCCCGATAGTGAGGCCGACCTTAAACAGGGCAAAGTAGCAGTATCAACTCCTATTGCAAAGGGTTTACTAGGCAAAAAAGTGGGCGAAAAAGCTTCTATCACTGTGCCGTCGGGCATTATTGAGTTTGAAGTGTTAGAGATTACGTTGTAAGAGTATGGCTACCATCTTCACAAGAATTGTAAAGGGCGAAATTCCATGTTATAAAATAGCGGAGAACAACCGTTTCTTAGCTTTTTTAGATATTAATCCGCTTGCAAAAGGACACACTCTGGTGATTCCAAAAATGGAGGTCGATTACATTTTCGACTTACCTACCGAAGAGTATTTAGGTCTGATGCTGTTTGCTAAAGAGGTGGCCGCTAAGGTTGAAAAAGCAGTTGAGTGCGAGCGTATTGGCTTGGCTGTTATTGGCTTGGAAGTACCGCATGCACACATTCACCTCGTGCCTTTAAAGAGTGAGAAGGATATTAACTTCGCCAATCAGAAACTGAAACTGGCGCCCGAGGAGTTTGAATTAATAGCTAAGAATATAAGGGGAGAGTAACATCTTCCTTTTTTTATGTGTTTTCAAAATGATTTTGGAGTGGAATTAAAATACGTCCTTTTGATTTTGGCATCGGCCTTTATGCACGCCTTTTACAATTTGCTGATGCTAAAAGCTCATGGAAACAGAACTTTTCTCACTCAAATGTTTTTGGTGGCATTTCTCTGTTCGGCGCTATTTTTACTCATTTTTAGAGAAGTTCACACTGTTTTATTAACCGACTTTCTAATTATTGTAGGCGCAGCTTTTTTTTATGTCCTCTATCAGGTGTTTGTGGCCAAAGCGTATCAGTTTGGTAATGTGAGCACCAACTATCCGCTCACGGTAATGAGTCCTATTTTTGTGCCAATTTGGGCGGCTCTTTTTTTACACGAATCGCCTACCATTACCTCTATTATTGGTATTCTCTTTACTGTTTTAGGTGCTATCGTTATTAAGTCCGATAAATTAAGGCAACGTTCTCTATCGTCATTTTTTACTAAATCGGATGCCACTAAAGGTGCAATTTATGCATTGAGTGCATCGCTCATCTATTCGTTTGGCTCTATCTTAGACAAAGCGCGAATAGGTTCATTCTCGCTACCATTTTATCTTTTTATACTCCTTTCGGCCATGACTTTAGGAATGGTTCTCTACACGCTTATTTTTGAGAAGGAGCCCATGTTTTCTAAGTTCAAGTCGCAGTGGTCGTTGGTGTCGATTGGAGGTGTGGCCATGTTTGCATCATTCTTCTTTTTTAGAGATGCCTTGGTGCATTTGCCTGTGAGTGTGGCTGTTCCAGTACGGCTAATGTCCATTGTTTTTGGATTGCTCTTTGGTTACTTTATACTTAAAGAAAAACTAACGCTTTTCAATTGGATGGGTGCTTTTTTAATTATCTTCGGAATTGTTTTGGTCGTACTTAAATAGGGCGAAATGATTTGGATGCAGTTCTAAATATGTTGTTTTATATCTTCAGGGTTGGAAGATTAATCAAGAATGGAATCAGGAGTCGTAAATAGCATTTTTTATTCAATGGAAGAACTTCTATCTCATTTACATCAAAAACATTTATTATTCGCATACTTTTTAAATTAATAAGTTTACTTTTGCACAAAATTTAAAATCACTTTATATGGACGGAGATCCTGCCAGTTTGTACTTTATCGTAACCAATTAGGGGGCAGTTTCTCTTTTGTAAACTCCCGCCTATCAACTATTTAAAGGAGGGAGATATATGACTTCACAAGTTACATTCTATTTGAGCCGTGTTGTAGGCTCTCGCGTATATACCGCACAAGGAGAATTTATAGGAAAGGTAAAAGATCTTTTTATTAACTCCGACTACCGAACTCAGCCGAGTGGTAGACCAATGGTTTCAGGCATTCTTATCACAAAGAAAAAAAAGGAGTACTTCTACGATTTCTCTCTTTTTTCGGTGTCAAGAATAGAAGGTAAGCCTACTATTACCCCACGTGAATTAGTTCTTCTAGACGAATCGGAAAAGGATAATGGTCTTTTTTTAGCCGATATTGTTTTAGATAAGCAAATTGTTGATTTGAACGGTCGCAAACTGGTTCGCGTAAATGACATTCGCTTCGTACAACTCGGTGACGTAACTTTTGCCATTGCCGTAGATGTTGGTATTGAGGGACTTCTGCGCCGAATTGGTATCGCAAAAGAGATGAAGAGTATTGTTACCTTCTTTGGTGGAACTCTACCTGCAAAGTTTTTCCATTGGGCCGATGTGGAGACCATTAACCCATCGAATTTTCATATTCAACTTTCAAAAAGCCAGAGCAAGCTCAATTCTCTTCACCCATCAGACTTGGCCGATATTATCGAAGATTTAGGTCGTAAAATGAGTGCCGAGGTCTTCTCCGCACTAGATGAAGAAACAGCTGCCGATGTACTCGAAGAGCTTGAACCAGAAACACAGAAATTAATTCTCGATTCGCTTTCCATCCAAAAGGCCGCCGATGTTCTTGAATTGATGCCTGCCGATGAGGTTGCAGACATTCTTAATTCAATGTCCGACGAACGTGCCGAACAGCTTCTTAATGAGATGGAGCATGAATCGCAACTTGAGGTTCGTGAACTCCTTGAATATGAAGAGAATGTGGTGGGTAGTATCATGACCACAGAATACTTGAGCTTTAATAGAGATAAAACTATGGCCGAGGTTCTTGCCGAACTACGCGAAATTAAGCCAGAAGCAGAAGAGTTATATAGTCTTTTTGTGACCGACGAGCACGAGGTGCTTATTGCCTCTTTCTCACTAAGAGATATTGTTGTTTCAGACCTGAATCAAACCGTAGCCAATGTAATGACGCCAACGGTTACCTATTTGTATGATGATGACGAGTTAGACGAAATTGCTGAACAGGTTTCTAAGTATAACCTTCTCGCAATTCCTGTCGTCAATCGTGACTTCCAACTGCAAGGTATGGTGGTTATTGATGACGTTATCGAAGATTTAATGAATAAAGGTAGAACCAACAAATAAGATTGTCTATGTCAAAAAATAGAAAGACGCTTTTTAAACAAATTGCACTTTTTCTTGCAGTTTTAGGTCCGGGCATCATAACTGGTAGCGTTGATAATGACGCTGGTGGAATTACTACCTACTCCATTGCTGGCGCCGTGTATGGTTATAATTTACTTTGGACGCTAATTCCATCCTTTATAGTTTTGGTGGTAATTCAGGAGATGAATGCTCGCATGGGCATCGTTACTGGCAAAGGATTGGCCGATTTAATACGGGAGAATGCTGGCGTTAAAGTAACATTCGTTATTTTCATTGGATTACTTATTGCCGATATTGGCAATACAACCACCGAGTTTGCGGGTGTTGCGGGAAGTATGGAGGTCTTCCATGTGTCTAAATATATTTCTGTTCCTATTGTGGCTATTATGGTTTGGTTCTTGGTTGTAAAAGGAACTTACCAAATTGCCGAACGAATATTCCTTATTTTTAGTGTCTCTCTCTTAATGTATGTGGTTTCGGCCATTATGGCTAAACCCGATTGGGCTCAAATAGGGCACAGCATTATAAAACCAAATTTACCAATAAACACTGATAGTATAGCCATGATTGTGGCCATTATAGGTACCACCATTGCTCCTTGGATGCAATTTTATATGCAGTCGGCGGTAATTGAAAAAGGACTCACCATGAAAAACTATAAATATTCGCTTATAGATATTATAGTTGGATGCGTGGCAACGGTAGTGGTGGCATTTTTTATTATTGTTGCCTGCGCGTCTACGTTGCATGTAAATGGCATACAAATAAACGAAGCCAAAGATGCGGCCATGGCTCTTAAACCTTTGGCTGGTGCATTTGCATCCTATTTATTTGCATTCGGACTCTTTATAGCCTCAATCTTTTCTGCCACCATTTTACCTTTGGCTACAGCTTTTTACGTATGTGAAGCATTTGGCTTTGAGGCAGGAATAGACAAGAAATGGGAAGATGCACGTGAATTTTACGTCCTTTATACTATAATTCTGGTTTTATCGGCACTTATTATTCTGTTGCCAAATGCACCTCTTATTCTTATTTCTCTCTGGTCTCAGGTTCTCAACGGGCTACTTCTGCCTATAGTATTGGTATGCATGATTCTTTTGGTTAACAATAAAAAAATTATGGGTGAGCATGTTAATAAACCCTTAAATAATATAATTGGCTGGAGTGCTGTAATTATTCTAATTTTACTCTCATTAACCTTACTTGTTTTGCCTCTGGTAGAGAAGCTATTGGGGTAATGGTTGATTTTAAACATATCTAAAAAGCCCAATGGTATCCAGTTACTTTTGGGCTTTTTTATCGTTACGCATAAACAAATACGCTTTGTTTATGCGTAAATGCACAAAAACAATAAACAAATTAACTACAAAAGAAATTTATTTGTCGACAAGCGATGTTGTTTCATTTATTATTATATTTTTGCAACTCAAATTCTAAAATTATTATTGTTAATATTAAATTTTTAATCTATGAAAAATCAAATTTTTAAATCGTGTTTGCTTCTTTTAGGAGTTTCTGCAATTTTTACTTCTTGTGTTAAAACGGATGATTTAGACTCAGTTTCACAACTTCAAACGGTTACAGCAAAACAAAAATTGGCTGATGCTAAAGCAAAAGATTTATCAAGCCAACAAAACTTGGCAGATAAGGTATTCAATCTTAAAACTCAAGTTGCTGATCTTAAAGCCGATCTTTTAAAATTTAAAGCAGATAGCAACCAAGTTCAATTCTTAATTAGAGAGAATAAAATGAATTATTCATCAGATAGCGCGGCTGCTGCAACCAACAAGCAAATACTCGCTGTTTGGAAAAATACTCTTGCTTCCGCTAACTATCAAGTGTCAATAGATTCATTATATGCATTGTTGACTACTTCAAAAGCAAATCTTGAGAAGAAGAACCTAACGTATTCTCAAGCTTCCGATTTATATGATACGCAAGCTGTCATTTCAGATAATGCTGCAAAACTTTATTCTAGTGTTTTAAACGATAAATCTAATGCTGCAATTGATACGGCAAATGCCTTATCTGGTTATAACTCAATTGCTGATTTAAAATTGAATATTAACGCTACAAGCTCTCTTGTTACTTTGTGGGCTAACAACGTGGCTAATTTTAGTGTAACGGTTAATAAATTCTTAGTATTGAAAACAGCATCTTCTGCTAAAAATGATATTGCTTATGCTGATTATTTAGCTGCGAGAAACATTATAGACAATGTGGTAATTGGTGGCAGTACTCCATCTCAGGCTCAATATGATGCCCGCGATAATGCTTTCACTATCTATAATACAGCAAATAATACTTACAATACTGATTCTGGTAACTATGCAGCTGCTGTATCAGAATTGTCTAATGCTACAGACAATTTGGCTTTCTATAAATCCAACCTTAAGCAGTTACAAGATAACGAAACTCTATACAACACTGCTAAGCCTTTATACACCGCAGCTGTTGCAAAATTACCAGCTCTTTTAACTTCAAAGGAAACTGAAGCGGCAAAATTAGTAACTGTAAATGCTGCATATAGTACTGCTGCAACAGCACAATCTGCTGCTCAAGCAATTGTTGATGCTCAAAGTAACGGAATTGATGTGCTTGTTAATGGTAAAGATGCTGTAGTAAGTGCAATTTCTGGCTATAGTATTACTCAAAAAAATCTAGAAAGTTCTATGCAAACTGAGCTTGATAATCTTGCTCAACTTGCTGCAGGTTATAATTTCAATATTATTATTGCGGATTACGTTGCTGCTACAAATGCAAAAATTAAGGCTTATGAAGCTACAATTGCAAGCTACGAAATTCAATAGCCATTATTAACTTTTAATATTGTGCCCCAGCTAGGTTTTGTTGTTTAAAACCTAGCTGGGTTACCTTAGAAATAACTTTAAATTTATAAAAATGAAAAGATTAATAATAGGTATAATGGCATTGGCACTGTCGGTATCAGCATTTTCTCAGTTAAAGACGGGTACAATTAAATTCTCTCTTGACTTGGGACAAACGCCTTATTCTCGCTATGTTTATGCCCCTAATCAACTCAATTCAACGCAGTCAATCACACCAGCGTCTACTGACTATGTGAATACAAATTATGGTCTGATGAACATGATGGGTGCGGAGATTAAGTATTTTGTAACTGATGATATTGCTGCTAAATTTTTTGCTGGTGGTCAATATTCAAAAACACCTGGTAAAGCAGAGAAAATAGGCACAGCTTCAGGTTATCCTTTAGATCCTTATTCTGAAGTTCCTACATACAGTTATGTTTCCGAAACAAAATCTCACCAATTGTTTATTACTTTAGGTGCCGATAAGTATTTCACACGTAACAACGTTTCTCTTTATACAGGTGTTGAAGGTGGGTTCCGCTATAGTGCAACTTCTTCCGCAACTCCAGATGTAGCTTATGTTGGCACATCTGCACAAGAGGTTTATGGGTTCAATGGCGCAATAACTTTAGGTGGTGAATACAATGCGCCACTTGGCTTGTTTGTGGGTGTTGAAATCCGTCCATTCTCGTACAATTACAACGTAACTACAATTAGTCCAGTTCAGAACTCTTCTTTTCAAGCAAGTAGTTATACAATTGGTTATTTTGTTTTTCCAATGCTTAAGGTTGGGGTGAATTTCTAATCGTTAGCTCATCATTTTATAAAACGCCTAGCCCAACAGCTGGGCGTTTTTAATTTATACCAGATTCTGCGTTAGACTTTATTGCGTAGATAATAAGCAACTTATATGGAATGTTAAAGTTGGGTAAATCTTTCTTTAGAATGTTTGATAATCTTGAACTAAATATCAGTATTGCAGGTTTCAACTTATTTCTACAAAAACAACAAAAGATATTAAAGAAAAATATAATTTCGCAACCTGTGCAGATATTGACCTCTTATGATTGTGTATGCTTATTGAATCCACAAAAAAAGAGTTACAAAGTTTTATCTTCGTAACTCCTTAACATTTAGTGGGCCCACCTGGGCTTGAACCAGGGACCCCCTGATTATGAGTCAGGTGCTCTAACCAGCTGAGCTATAGGCCCTAATTACAAAATTAGTATATTTGCAATTGAAAGTGGTTAGCTTTCGAGTGCAAAAGTATAAAGTTATTGCAATAAATCAAATATTATCAACTCTTTTTTCAAATGAAATGGCTGAAAAAATAAAGAATCTTCTCTTCGATTTAGGTGGTGTGATTTGCGATATTGATATAGACCAAGGCATTCAGGCTCTCGAAAACCTAGGAATTAAAGACATATCCTCTTTACTTAATAGATATAAACAACACGGAGTATTTCACGACTTTGAATGTGGTCATATTGACACGTTGCAGTTTTGCGCACATTTAAGAGAGATCTCTGGCAAGCCATATCTTTCCGATAATCAGATTATGAATGGGTGGAATTCTATTGTTATTGGTTTTCCGCAAGAGAGAATGAGGCGTTTAAAGGAACTTAGGGGTCAGTATAATATGTATCTATTATCGAACACAAACCCTTGCCATTTTGCCTACTTCCCTTCAAAAATGGGTTTTTTTAGATTAGATGATCTCTTCCAAAAACTCTTTCTCTCGTATGAGATGGGGGTGTGCAAGCCCGATTCTAAAATTTTTGAGTTGGTTATAACATCAGCCAACATAAGGCCAGAGGAGACCCTTTTTATAGATGACTCAGAAGCCAACATCGAAATCGGAAAATCAATGGGTTTTCAAACTTATTTGGTTAGAACTGGCTCTGATTGGCTCTCTTTAGAATTATAACCACGTGAATATTCTGTTTCGGAGGCTTCTGAAAGGCTCATATATGGCACTGGAATCGCTTGATACCTTTCGTAGAGGTATTTCCACTTAATGTGAACTTCTCTTAGTTGCTAGAACTTAATTCCCATAACAATAACATCATCTACTTGATCTAAATCGCCTTTCCATTCGTAAAAGTTATTCTGTACAATCTTAAGCTGATCTGGCATTGGGAGGGTTGATATTTCCTGTATAAGATTTTTCAATCCAACGGTCATAAATTTTTTACCTAAAGGGCCACCGAACTGATCTGTATATCCATCAGAGAAAAGATATATCTGATCACCCATTTTGCAACTATATTCAGTTGAAACAAAGGCATTCTCCTTATCCTTTGGTAAATATTCGCCAACACTCCTTCGAGTTCCATTAAATGCTACAAACTCATTATTCAAAATGAGATATACAGGACGCCTAGCTGCAGCAACACGAATCTTTTTCGTTGTTAAATCTATTTCGATAATCGATATATCCATTCCATCAGTAGACTGGGCTTCTCCACCTTGATGAAGTAATATTTTTAGCTCTTCATCAAGTTTTTGAAGCAATTTACCTGGATCATCAATCTCTCGTCGTTTAAAAATATCTGTGAGCAAGGTGCTGCCAATCATCGACATAAAGGCCCCTGGAACCCCATGTCCTGTACAATCGACACAACAGATGATGAATTTGCCGTCGCGATGGTTAAACCAATAAAAATCACCACTCACAATGTCTCTCGGTGCGAAGAATATAAATGAGTCACTAAACCATTCAAACAAGTTACCTATTGGTGGTAAAATGCTCGACTGTATTCGCTTTGCATAGTTTATACTATCGGTAATATCTTGATTTTTACGCTCAATTTCAAAGTTCTGATGACGCAGAAGTATTGTTTGATTGGCAACTTCTGTTTCCAAAAGTTTTTTCTGCTCGCGTAACTTCTGCTCACGTAACTTTATGATACTATAAACTACGTATGCTAGCAGTGCTAAGATAATGGTGTAGAACCAGAGTTTTTTCCAAAATGGCGACTCAATATTCATTTTTAGAATCAACGGATTTGGAGTTCTTACGCCATCTGCGTTAGCTGCCGAGATTCGTAGTTCGTACTGTCCGTCTGGAAGAAAATCAAACTCACGATAGTTTGTGTTCCCTAAGTCTATCCATTGTGCAGTCTCAAACTCATCATTCTTAATGAGTTGATATTGATAGGTAACCCCTTTAGGATTTTTATAACTTATTCCAATAAAATCAAACCGAAACTGATATTTACTTTTGCTATATGGGTAGGGCAAATTAATTTCTTCGGTAATCGGATACGTCTTACCTGAAATTTTTATACTTGAGAAATTAAGTTGTGGCGCAATGATATTTTTAACATCAAGCTCTGGATAATATTTCACAACACCATCGCTCGACGCGAACCATATATGACCGTCTTTATCTTTCCAAATTTTATAAAAATCACCACTCATTTTTCGTTCGCCGCGGTAATTTCGAATCTGCATTGTTTCTATGTCAATAGAGCTAATGCCAGGCCAATGCGAAACCCAAAGTTTATTATTCTTATCGCAACTAATACTATAACAATAGTTTTTGCCAAGCCCTTCTTTCGTGGTCACTTCATATATACCATCATCTGCATATCGAATGACACCTTTACCAATTGTTGCCAGCCATTTTACCCCATTGGCATCCTCTACCATATCTGACACATTGAGTGGACTATAGATGATTTTATGATTTTCTATTGTACCTGAATTATCAATCTTTGTGATTCCGCAGTTTTTTGGCCCAATCCAAATATGCCCTTCTCTATCAACATATACAAAATTAATGCTGTTGTGTGGGAGTCCATTATTGGTGTTGTATTCAGTTACAATTTTCCTTTCGCTATCAATTACAAAGAGTCCTGCCGTAGTTGCTAACAACAAGGTATCTCCTTTCATCTTCAAATCATTAATCTGACGACCCAACGTATTCTTGCAGTAAATATATTCGTGAAATCTTATCTCATTAGGTTTTCGATAATATACCCCATTATTATTAGTTCCAACCCATATATTTCCATGCTTATCTTCGGTAAAACCAACTACCTTGTCATTTGGCACACCTAGTGAGGCATCATAAAACTCATGGTTAAAAAAGCAATAAGGATCCGTTTTAAGGAGTCCATTTTCTAAACCCATCCATAATACATCATTCGATTCATAGACAGACAAAACCTTTTCTTGCTTAAATCCAATATCTTGTAGTGAATAAAATATGAATGATCCATCTGTTAGTGCTGAAATACCACCGCCATAAGTACCAAACCAATAATTTCCTTCCTTATCACAAAGGATGTCTTTAACGTAATTATTGTTTAATCCATTGGCAGTAGAAAAATTTAGGGACTTAACATAACTCTTTGAAACTTTATCATAAAAAAGTTTAATCACTCCATCGCCCCATGTTGCAAGTAGTAAGTCGCCATTTTTCTCTTCTACAAGTGTTTGAATATTTTCATTTTGCACGTTAAATAACAAGCAGAGTTTTTGATCAGAAACTTGTTTGGCAATATTTGTCGTGGAATTATATAAGTAAAAACCTTCATCTTCTGTGGTAATCCAATATTCATCAGACGCAGTTTTTCGGGGTATTATTTTATTAATTTTTGTTTCTGGAAGAGTGGTAATTTGTTGTATTGAGGCTATGGTGTCGCTTTTAATTAAAAAGTTATAGAGTCCTCCATTTGTTCCAACAAGAATTTTATCATTGTCTACCGCCTCAATTCCTGTTAATGTAATGCCTTGCAAGAAGCGAGAAGAGCTTAAATCAATTACCTTTTTAGTAGTACTGATCTTTAATAGGCCAGAATTTTGAAGGGCTATCCAAGTATTTCCATCAACAGATTCTGAAATGGAAGTTACGGGGTTATTTGAAATATTATTAAAGGATAGATTTGAAACAGAATCTGAGATAATTGATATGCCACCGTTATTATGACCCACCCAAACTTCTCCTTTTTTGGAGATATGAATTGTCTTTATAAAATCCTCCGAAAGTGTATCAGAAACAGCAATATTCTGAAAATCAACTCCGTTATATTTAACTAATCCCTCTCCCGTTCCTATCCAAATAAAGCCGTCATTGCCTTGTGCCAATGAATAGACAAAGTTTTGTGGCAATCCAACGCTCGAATCATAGGTCTTGAAGTCAAACGACTGCCCTGATATCGAACTTGGAAATATAAGTAGAGTGCCTAATACAAGACAAAAGGCAACGACTAGTTTTCTAAAATTCATATCGTAATCTTCGAATGTAGTTACCTATTTTTT
>JAYVSA010000128.1:0-4225 GCA_043775765.1 Breznakibacter sp.
AAAAAACGCATTGAAAAGGTTATAATTAGACAAAAAAATAACAGTGCTTAACATTTTAGCGAGGATGCAACTCAGCATTTGAATGTTTTTTAACATTAATTAACTGACATGCTGGGGGAAAAGTGAAACTAAGGTGTACTGGAGGAGAAAAAAATGGGACTGTTCAAAAAGTCCCATTAAAAATATTCGAGAAAAGAATGAATTTAACAAAAATCACTTTCGCGACAATTGCACCACGTAAATACCCAAAAGTACAACGCTAGCGCCCACATAATGCCACGGAGTGAGTATTTCATGGAGAAATATAACAGCAATAATTGCCGTTACAAGGGGTTGTCCAAGTAAAATGGTCGATACGATGGTGGCTTTAATGTGTCCTTGTGCAAAGTTGATAAACATCCATCCAACAACTTGTACGCCAGCACCATAGATAAAAAACAGGATATAAGTATCGGTAGAATATCCTGTAAAGCTATACCCTACCAAAAGGTCTACAACCAGCAATGCAACACAAGAAGCTAAGGTGCTAAAATAGAGAAACGGAAGAGTGTCGATCTGTTTACGGCCAGCTTGAGCAATAATATAGAAAATAGCATAAAACACGCCTGCACTTCCGCCCAATAAAATGCCCAACAAGATGTTGTTGCTATTGGTTATATCGCGATTAACCATAATAAAAACTCCAACAGAAGCGAGTAAAACACCAGTCCAAAATTGCCATTTGAGCTTCTCCTTTAGGAAGGTAAGAGCAATGAGTCCAACCCAAAGTGGAGCTAAATTACCCATTATTGTTGGCAACGTGGCGTTACTTAATTTTATACCTGTAGCCCAAAGCATCATATCTGCACCAAAACAAAGTCCAGCCAGAAGCGCGAGAAGAACGCCACGTTTATTTAAACGAAATGATTTATTGACATATTGGTATATAAAAATGGGCGTGAGCACAACCAGAGCAACAGCCATGCGGTAGAAAGCCGTTATGGCACCTGGTGCATTAGCCGACTTGATGAAAATTCCCGATATCCCAGTAAAGAAGACACCAAGAAAGAGAAAAATAAGTGATTTTGAATAGCTTGATTTATGAGGCACTTTGACAGTTTTGTATTTATGATAGATGGTGCATCAAAAGTAAGGATTATTACGAAACATCCTTACTTTTGACGTTAATCTACAGCTCACAATTGTCTCTTAACTGATACCCGCTGCCGTGAATATTTATAATTTCAACCGAGGGTTCTTCGCGGAGATACTTGCGTAACTTGGTTATAAAAACATCCATGCTTCGAGTGGTGAAGTAGCTATTATCTCCCCAAATTTGGACGAGAGCTTTTTCGCGTTGAAGAATTTTATTTTTGTCGATGCAGAGCATTTGCAGGAGCGAGGCCTCTTTGGGCGACAATGTGTGAGTCTCGGTAGGCGTAACAATGGTTCGCAACTCGGCATTGAAATGAAGTTTGCCAAGAGTAAACTCTTTCGTTTCGGGACTACTCATGATGGTTTGTCGCACCGTTTGCCTTGCCAACAAGACATTAATTTTGGCTATAAGAATCTCCGAATCAAACGGCTTGGTGATATAATCATCGGCACCTAATTTGAACCCCATCAAAATATCTTCTTTAAGCGTTTTGGCCGTTAAGAAGATGAGAGGAATATCGAGAGTTACCTCACGGATAAGCGTTGCTACACCAAAGCCATCGAGATTGGGCAACATCACATCGAGAATACAGAGATCGAACTTATCGCTTTGAAAGGCCTTGAAAGCCAAACTACCATCGGTAATCCACGTTACTTTAAAGTTGTGAATTTCTAGATATGACTTCATTACCGTACCAAAATTGAGGTCGTCTTCGACCATAAAAATATGTTGCTGTTCCATAATCGAATCTATTTAATTAAACAGGTATTGTGATGGTGAAGGTACTTCCAACCCCTAATTTACTCGAAATCTTGATATCTCCACCATGCAGAGACACAATTGCTTTTACATAACTTAATCCAAGTCCAAAACCCTTGATATTGTGCTGATTACCTGTATGAACCCGATAGAACTTCTCGAAGATACGATCTTGTTGCTCCTTAGATAACCCCAGTCCATTATCGGCAATAGAAATCTCAAATGACTTTGGGAACTCCTTGGTAGATATAACAATACGAGGTGGCACATTGGTGTATTTTATGGCATTATCGATGAGATTATGAATCACATTGGTTAAATGAACCTCATCAATCCACACATTGGGCATCTTAATATCAAGTTGAGTGGTAATCTCTCCACCTCCTTGTTGTGCAAGTAATTTCATTCGATCCACAACCTTTGTTACAAGCAAATTAACGTTTGTCTCGGTTTTATAGAGTTGGAAATCTTTTTTCTCAAGCAACGACATTTGCAAAATACGTTCCACCTGCTTATTCATTCGTTGGTTCTCCTCTTTAATGATGGATAGCAGTGGGGAAATACGCTCTGGATGAGTAATTATGGAAGCATTATTGATGCTGTCGGTTGCTAAGCTAATGGTTGCGATAGGCGTTTTAAACTCATGCGTCATGTTATTAATGAAGTCGTTCTTGATTTCAGAGACCCTTTTTTGAGACAAAATTGTGCGTATGGTTAGAAAGAACGCCACCAAAATAAAAACAGTAAACACCATAGATGCACCCATAAGCCAACCAAGTGAACTAAGGATAATGGAGTTGACATCGTGAAAAGTTACCTGCAAGAAATAGGGAGAAAAACCGCGAAAGATATCTTTCGGAAAAAGAGGAATCTCGAAACTATTATATTGTTCGGACGGATTAAAATGAGAAGAATGAAAAGAGGTAACCTCAACCGATGATTTGTCGACAACGCCATACTCAAACTTCGAATTTAGGCCACGTTGAGAGAATTCATCCTTCAAAATTTCTTCGAGCTGATCTAAATTCAAACGCCCTTTTAATGGGTTTAGCAGACCATTATACTCGTTGTTCATTTGCGTGAACCAGTCGAGCAGGAGTTGTTGTTGCTGTTCGGGCGATTGATCTCCAATAGGCAATTCTGTCAAGTCATCGGCTCCATCTCCACGAGTTTCACCATTGAGTCCTTTATCTTGCAACACCGATGGGTCATAGACTGTGAATTGCGTAACTGCCGAAAAAGTTCCATCTTTCGACACCGAAACTTGGGTATTAAAAGGTATTGTGGCAATTTGATTTTTATTATGATGTGCCCGGTGTCTGCTATGAATTTGTTGAGGATTGAGTCCTTTCATTCGCAGATAAGAGTTTGCACGATTCTCCATTTCAAGCCTCATCACCGATGAATGCAAGGCATCATAAACATCGGACGTAATCTGAGCCTTTTGTACTTCAACAGCCTGCTTAATCCAGAAAAACTGAACCAAAACAATACCGAAGAGCGAAATGCTCATAAAAACTATTAGCCAAAGAATAGGCTTTTTCACAAAGCTAAAACCCACAGAATAGATGATTGATGAAGCCCAAAAATAGCATTAAACCATTACAATAAAAAGAGTTTAACCAAACATTAACCTAGGTTAGAACTTCAGCAACATTTTGGCAACACCCTACTCTTCGCTAGTGTCGGGGTTTTGATTTGATGAAGGCCGTTTTTGCTTGTAATTGTTGATGCGATAAGTTGCCGTAACCGTAATCTGGGGTGTTTTATTCTTTGACCAATCGTGCGCATAAATGGTTGGCGTTTCGGTATAAGACTCACGGATGGCAGTACCAAAAATATCGCGCACCTGAGCAACAAGCGAAAACTTTTTTTCCATAAAATCGATTCGGTAAGCACCATCGAAAGCAAAGTAAGCAGAGTTATACCCCTGCGAGGTTACTGTCTTGCTCGTATAGTTCCCATTAAGCTGAATTTGTTGATTTTTTGTAATTGCAAATGTGTTGTTTAATCGACCATTCCAATTAAAACTATGATTATCAAACGATGTACCATTAAGCTCCCCTTTAATACGGTAATCACTCGTTGAACCCATCAAATTAAGTTCCCAAAACTTAAAAAGCTTGCTATTGATGCTTCCTTCAACTCCAAGGGTATAGTCATTGCCCACATTATAGGGCGATTGAAGCACCACATTATCTTGATAAACAGTTTTTATGCGTTCTACTTTGTTGTTGGTAATACGATAGTAACCTTCTAAGGACAGATAAAAAGGCTTATATTGCTTCATGTATCCCAATTCATAGGCATCAATATACTGATTTTTAAGCG
>JAYVSA010000129.1:0-11298 GCA_043775765.1 Breznakibacter sp.
TGCACATTCATTTGCATTTGCCGATTTTTACAAAATAACTCTCTCGCCAACAGCGCAATTGTTGGTGTTTTTGGCCTTTTTCTTAGCCTTTGCAATAAAAATCCCAATCTTTCCATTTCACACTTGGCAACCCGACACCTACACCGTTTCACCTACTCAAGGCTCTATGCTTTTAGCCGCTGTAATGGGTAAAATGGGATTATTCGGATTGGTTCGTTTTATATTGCCAATTTGTCCTGATGTGTTAGCAAACTATGGCGTTTACTTCATCGCGTTAGCAACCTTCGGATTAATATATGCTTCCATTATCTCCATTACGCAAAAAGATTTTAAGCGCCTCATTGCGTATTCCTCTATGGCACACGTAGGTTTAATGGCTGTGGCAATATTGGTGGTAAATAAGTTTGCACTCGAAGGAGCCATTATTCAAATGGTGGCTCATGGGGTTAACGTAGTGGCGCTTTTTTATTGTTATCACATCATTCAATCGCGTACTGGAACTTCAACTATTGCTAATTTGGGAGGAATAGCTACCAAAGCGCCACGATTTGCGGTTTTCTTTATGATTACCATTTTGGGCAGTGTGGCCTTACCGCTAACCAGCAGTTTCATTGGCGAGTTTCTTATGCTTTTAGGTATTTATCATTATAGTGCACTTCTGGCGTTTGTTGCAGGCACGTCCATCATTTTTGGTGCCGTGTATATGCTTTGGGCCACTCAACGCATTATGTTTGGTAAAACCAATTCGGCCACTGAAGATTTTTCAGACCTCACTAAGTCGGAAACGGCCGTATTTGTTCCCTTAGTCATACTGATTTTAGGTTTTGGTATCTATCCTAATTACCTATTAGATATTATTGGAGTTTTTGTAAAAACAGCACTTTAAATTAAAAATATTACTCAATGAATTCAATTATAGCCATCGCTGTTGTAGCCGTTTTAGTCATGCTTTTTGGAGTTGTAAACAAAAAAATGTTTATACTACCTACTATTTTTTTAGGACTTACGGTTGCCTTTTTTCTCAACTTTGGCAGTTGGAATATTACCGAAACACTCTATAACGGTATGTTTGTGGTAGATAAATTTGGAATAGCCTTCAATGGCGTTCTTATCTTTACCACCTTTCTCGTATTTGTCTTTGCCTCTATTTATTACAAAGCCATAGCGCGGCCACTCGAAGACATCTATTCGCTCATTCTCTTTGCGCTTATTGGTGCACTTGTTATGACTTCTTTCGGCAATTTGGTTATGCTTTTTGTTGGGCTCGAAACGCTTTCTATTTCACTATACATTTTAGCGGGAAGTAAAAAATTCGACCCTGCTTCTAACGAGGCTGCCATGAAATATTTCCTTACCGGATCATTTGCTACTGGCTTCTTGCTCTTTGGAATGGCTTTGCTTTACGGTACTTCTGGCACGTTCGATGTAACCTTATTGGGTAATTATATTCGCAGTACCAGTACCGCCTTGCCCCTAATGTTTTACGTGGGTATGATGCTTGTGGTAACGGGTATGGCCTTTAAAATCGCTGCTGTACCATTTCATTTCTGGGCGCCCGATGTTTATGCAGGTTCACCAACGCTCATCACCTCTTTTATGGCTACTGTTGGTAAAGTAGCTGGAATTGCAGCTTTCTACCGACTCGTATCAACGGCGGGCTTTTCAATGAGCCCAACCTTCGTCAACACCATTTGGTTCTTTGCCGTAGCTACCATTTTACTCGGTAACATTTCCGCCATTTATCAAGACAACATCAAGCGTATGTTTGCCTATTCGGGCATCTCGCATGCAGGCTACCTTTTGTTGGCCATTATAGCCGTTGGCCCCAATGCCGCTGGCACTTTGCTCTACTATTCGCTCTCATATAGCATTGCCACCATATTGGCTTTTGCCGTGCTTATGCTTATTCGCGAAGAGCGACACACCTTTAGCATCAAGGCTTTTAGCGGATTAGCAAAAACAAACCCCTTCGAAGCCTTTGCCATGTCTATTGCAATGCTCTCTATGGCCGGAATTCCCCCGTTGGCTGGCTTTATGGCAAAATACCACATCTTCATCCTTGCCATCGACAAAGGATATATCTGGTTGGTTTTAGTTGCTATATTAGGATCAATGATTAGTATTTACTACTATTTTAAGCCCATTATGGCCATGTATTTTGGTAGTGATGAAGGTTTGGCTCGCATCGAGTCCTCAAAAAACTACAAACGTCAAATCGTTGTTTGCGCCATCTTGCTCATCGTTTTAGGCTTTGTTCCAGGTTTCATCATTCACGCCATTTAACAGGGTCGTATTATTCTCTTTTGGGGGTGTCACAAAGCGCCTATCTCAAGGCAGCACTGGGTTAACGTACAATAACGAAATTTACTGTTACTCGTGCTTTCTGTCGGGCTGTGCGTTGCAACTCCTCGCTCGTTGGTTCCGACAGGCTCCACCATCGCGCTGTGGGGTTTTCACTGTCATCCCTCACCTAAAAGGTGGTTCGCCCAATTACGAAAATAAATTAGTTTTTTATAGGATTATATCTTAAAAGATGTTAAATTAAGTATACAATAATTAATTAATTGTTCATCTTAATTTAACATCTTATGAAAAGAAATTTACTCGTTTTATGCGTTTGTTTTTCGGCATTTGTTTCTATCAATGGAACCGAGATTTTAAGTTTGCAGTCTGTTGCAACGGCCGACTCTACTGCTCAACAACCGGTTATTACGCCTTTACCTTGTGAGGTTCCGCCATCAGATCCTATTATGGCATCTCCAGTAACAGTTATTAAGTATGCGCTTAGAAGACCCCCAATTAAAAAGTAACAACCCAGGCTGCCCAATTGGACAGCCTAAAATTTGTATTTTCAAATCAATAATTCGCCATAGATAAAAAAAAGAGCAAATAACCTATTGCTAGACCACTTGCTCTTTAAAGATATTAGATTAATTACAAAGCTTTTCCCAAATATTTGAAGACTTACAACTAAGTATTTATTTCAGAAGCCAAACCTTAACAACTCCATCTGAACTATTTACGCTTCCTCCTTTAATAGCAATTCCATTTTCAATCTTAGCATTCGGACATAGTTTGCAAATATCACGCATACCACCCATTCCGCTACCTTCGTGGGTGCAAAATGGAATAATCGTTTTTCCAGTAAAATCGTACGATTCTAAAAAAGTAAAAACCGCCATCGGGAAAGTGCCCCACCAGTTAGGGTAGCCAAGATAGATTACATCGTAAGTCTTCATGTTTTCGACAGAGTTTGATAACTCGGGACGAGCATTGGCTTTTAACTCCTTTTTTGCAATACGTGTTGTTTCGGTATAATCTATTGGATAGGGGTTTACGGTTTCAATCTCAAACAGATCAGCTCCCGTAATTGCTTGAATTTTCTTGGCAATAACCTCGGTATTTCCAACGGTGAGATTGACAATATTTCCATCTAAATAGTTTTGTCCTTTGCGCGAGTAGTAGGCGATAAGGGATTTTTTATTGGATGATGACATGAAATTTAATTATCGGTTTATCATTTTTTGAGCCCCTTCGGAGTAACGAGTTCCGCTTACTTCAATTTTCTCAGCAACTGCTCTTATCTCTTGTAACTCCTCTGTTGAAAGTGAAATAGAGAGTGCACCCAAATTCTCCTCTAAACGATGGATTTTGGTAGTCCCTGGTATTGGAACAATCCAAGGTTTTTGAGCCAATAACCAAGCCAATGCAATTTGGGCTGGCGTGGCATTTTTACGCTCAGCAAACTGAGCCAATAAATCAACCATTACTTGGTTTGCTTTACGGTTTTCGGGCGACATGCGGGGGGTGGTATTCCGAAAATCATCTTTTGCGAAAGAGGTGGTCTCGTCAATCTTTCCGGTTAAAAAACCTTTGCCTAGTGGACTGTAAGGCACAAATCCGATACCCAACTCTTCGAGCAATGGTAAGATTTCGGCTTCGGGCTCGCGCCACCACAACGAATATTCGCTTTGCAAAGCTGTTATAGGTTGCACTGCGTGTGCTTTACGAATGGTTTGCACGCCCGCTTCCGAAAGTCCAAAATGGAGAACTTTTCCTTCGGCAATTAACTCTTTTACTGTTCCTGCAACGTCCTCGATTGGCACATTCGGATCAACTCGGTGTTGATACAACAAATCTATTACATCAACTTTAAGACGTTTGAGCGAGGCTTCAACCACCTTGCGAATTTGCTCGGGGCGACTATTCAGACCTGTCCATTGAGGACCACCTTTAGCATCGAGTTCGAAACCAAATTTTGTAGCAATTTGTACTTTGTTACGAAAAGGTGCGAGTGCTTCGCCTACCAACTCTTCGTTCGTGTAAGGGCCATAAACCTCAGCCGTATCGAAGAAGGTAACTCCCAACTCTACCGATTTATGAAGTAGGGCAATCATCTCTTTTTTATCGGGAGCTGGGCCATAAGAAAAGTTTAAACCCATGCAGCCAAGTCCTAAGGCAGAGACTTCAAGGTTGCTATTGCCTAATGTGCGTTTTGGAATTTCTGTTTTCATAAATATCATTTTAAGAACTATACAAAATTAGGGTATGTTGAGTTGATGAAATAACTAAAACGAAACAAGCTCTTACGAAATTCAAATATTTCTGAATTTTAATGGACTCAATTGGACGTGCTTTTTGAAGAAGTTATTAAAGTGCGTTACTTCGGTAAATCCTAAGGCGTACGCTATTTCGGAAACGCCCCAATTGCTTAGCTTAAGCAGTATTTTTGCTTCGTGCAACAGACGTTCGGCAATAAGCTGACTGGTAGATTTTTGGGTTATCTCCTTAACGGCTCTGTTGAGGTGGTTTACATGGATATTCAACTGATTGGCATACTCCGACGCTGAGCGCAAGTTCACTCTCTGATGCGCGTCGTCTATTGGAAATTGACGTTCTAAAAGCTCGGCAAACAACATAGAAATGCGCTGCGAGGCATTCATAGGTTGCTTATCGAGACGGGTAGAGGGTTGCATCTTCATGGCAAAATGGAGCAATTCTAAAGTAAGATTACGTAACACATCGTATTTATGAATATAGTCGGAGTTGATCTCGTCAAACATTCGCTCATATATTTGAGTTACAGCCGTAAGTTGCTCATCGGTTAAATCAAAAACGTGTGTTCCGTTGGGTTGAAAAACAGCGTAATTATTTAGATTTCCATATTCGTGAAAGAAATTATGATTAAAGACGCAAAAATAACCGCTGTGAATAGTATCGGTATGATCCCATTTATAGGGTATTTGCGGATTGGAGAATACCAAGGCCTGCTTTTGAACCTCTAAAACTTTATCGGCATATTGGATTTTGCTGTTGCCCACAACCAACGTTATTTTGTAGTAATCGCGACGTTTATAGGGCACAGGCGTGGCGTTATTGCCAACAAATGGCTCAAGCCTGAATACATTAAAATGGCCAATATCGTTATGGATATTTTCGGGTATCCAGTCAAATTTTCGCTTATAAAACTCCTCTAATTTCTCTACCTTTTCCATAGTACTTAGTTACAAATATCAAACATGTACGAATGTTATAAAGTTACATATTTATTGCTAAATGAATAGATGATACTTACATTCCATACAAAATCTTTGCTCGCCGTTATATCGGTTTGTATAACCTTATTGATAACAGACGAAATTGAAATTGGCCATTTTTGATGCGCCAGGGTAAGTGCCGATGTGAAGTAAAAACCATCGGGCTTATCCATTTTTAGATAGTAAAACTGAGGTGTAAACTTCAAATAGAACTCTTTCGGCAACTTTATGTGCGATAGATTGCAATTGAGGGTGAAAAAGTTTGTGTTTTGTACGCCATCGGGCTGTAAACCGCGAGAATAGAGATAATAGATGCCAATACTCACATTTTTATTCAGGAAGTAGTTTGGAGCAACCTCCGCAGCCAAGAAATGTTGCGCCACGATGATCTCTTCCGAAACGCCATTATTGGTAGTGCTAACCGTTTTAAACATCACCGCAGGATGGGCGCCAATGGTAAGCGAAATATTATTGGTTCTAATGGCTTTATATCGCCACCAAAAGATGAATGACCACGGTTTCCCATCGAGTGCGAAGCGAAATTGAGGATCAAAGCTCACTCTTTTTCGTCCCATTGATAAATCAAAAATAGCGGCTGGCTTACCCAACGAGAAGGTGGGTATAAACGAAAGTCCGTTATTGGTAACAGTTGCCGCACCGCCAAAATGGCTTACAACTTTTACATTATCGGTATTTTGGGCAAAGGAATTACCACCAAGGGTTATTAGTATAAGAATAATTAGGGCTTTAGGCCAGTTGATAAGGTTGAAAGAAGAAAATAGTATTTCAAACAATCTTACCTCTCTCTTGCTGTGATAATTTGCAAGGCTTTTGTTTTTGCAACGTTTCATGCACTTGTATATTAGTTATTTATAATACACAAATTTATATGGTTGTTGAGCACTATTCTAACAAAAATCAAAGAGTTAATTACGATATTCAAATAATGGGGGAGTGATGGGTGAAAATAGAACATCTTTACAAAAACTAACGGGTTGCCCTATCGATGGGTTTGCTTCCTTTTGTCAATGTTTGGGTTGCCCTATCGATGGGTTTGCTTCCTTTTGTCGATGTTTGAGCTGCCCTATTGATAGGTTTGCTTCCTTTTGTCGATGTTCGAGCTGCCCTATTGATAGGTTAGCTTCCTTTTATCGTGGTTGGAATTACCCTATCTATGAGGTGCTTAACTAAAAACAATAGTTGACACCAAATATCAACCCAATGCCATTTCCACTTGGAGATTTCAGCCTCAAGTCTGTAGGCTGTAATGAAGAGCCTGATGCAAAATTGTATTCAATGCCATAATATTGCACACCTAAGAACGAGCTCCATTTATCGTTACTAAACGATGATTCATAAAGCGCATTAAAGTGGTAACCAATTGCTCTATCATAATCCCAAGTATCGTTGCCCCCATTTTTAATGGTGCTCATTTCAATGTCAAGTTGATTTGAGAAACATAAATCTAAACCTGCTCCTACTCTAACACGACTTCTACCTCCATCACCTAACGGAATAACAAATGCTGGAGTAAGTGAGAAGCGCAACGATGAAAAAACAGCACTACCATCTTTGCTTTTGGGTGTTAAACTCGACCAATAATAGCCAAATGCAGATGATAAATCGAAATGCTTAGTAAATTGATGTCCGTAATTAATGCCGAAACCAGTACATTCACCAAACTTCATATCAGAGCTTTTGCCTCCTTCGTAGAGTATCATCGGGATAGACTGAAATCCAAAAGCTTGATTTAATTCTAGTCCAACACGATTTTTAGATAGGTATTCAAAATCTTGTGCCTGAAGTAATGGAGCACAACAAAGCGATAACAGAAGTGTAAAAAGTAAGAAGTTTTTCACAATCAATTGGTTTTTAAAATTTACCAAAGGTAGGTTTTTCGGTCATCTGTGCCAATATTTTATTGGGTTTAAACCATATCGTGCTGAGGTGTGTGCGCTATTTTTCCTTCAAAAACTGTTGTGTTGTTTTCACTGTTGAGTAGAAATAATTCAATGCCGCTAAAAATCCATTGTGAACCTCCGTTGATGGAATTATTTGTCCGTTTATTTCAAGGTTTTTAGTTGCACAAGCATCTCCGATTAAAGTACAATTAAAACCAAAATCTTTTGCCGCCCTTGTTGTTGCATCAACACACATGTGTGTCATCATACCACATATTACTAAATCGGTAATGTTTCTATTTTTCAAATAGTCTAGCAACTCTGTTTCACGAAAACTGTTTGGATAATGTTTAATTATGATTTTCTCAGGGTCAATGGGTTTCACATTATTATGAATGTTACAACCAGAAGTATTGGGTAAGAAAAAAGTTGCATCAGAACGTAAGGCTATATGTTGAATGTGAATTATCACCGACTCATTAGCTCTAAATTTATCTAAGATACGTTTCGCATTCAAACTTGCACTTTCAGAATTTACAAGTGGCATCGTTCCATTGTCGAAGTAATCGTTTTGAATGTCAATGAGTATTAGAGCTGTATTCATACACTTTTTGTATTTAGAATTATTATCAATTAAAAGGGGCGCCCCTACAGTAACTCGTCTATTTTATCGGCTAACTCTTTTAATTTACCCTCATCAAAACCAACAGATATAAAAACGATTTTACCCGTTTTGTCGATTAAAAAATTGTGAGGGATAAACTCCTTTGCATACTGGCTAAAGATCTCTTTTGTTGGATCGATGCCGACATTGAATTGTATATTTTTGGCTTTTAACTGCTCCATCTTTTTTTGAACCACCTCTAAGGTTTCGCCGCGAGATATTGGGAGTAATACAAACTTCTTATCCTTAAAACGATCGACGATGGTTGATGGAATTTCGCTAAACTCCATCATACAAGGGCCACACCATGTAGCCCAAAAATTCAAAAGCACCACTTTGCCTTTTAGGTCAGATAGTTTTATGGTGGTGCCATCGATCATTGTAACGGTAAAATCTGCCGCTTGCTGTCCCACATTGATAATGGTAGACTCCTTTTCACGGCGTTGTTCTTCGGCCACTTGTTTAGCTTTCTCAACCTCGGCTTCGGCAGGAGTTAGTTGCTTTTGCCCCTTCATCTCTTCATCGGTATAAAGTGTTACAACCATAATATTGCTATCGTTTACACGGCTACCGTACTTTGCTGCGAGTTTTGCTTTCTCGGCATCTGAAACCCCTTTGTTGAGCGATTTGATACGACTTGGATCGAGTGCATTTATGTAGGCTTCGGTTTCCTCTGCTCCATTAACAATATACATTTTTTGAGGTTTAACGCTCTTTTGCTCTTGAGCGTTAATACTAAACGATGTGATTGCAACTATTAAAAAAAGGATGGATTTAACTCGCATAATGGTAGTTTTAAAGTGTTTGTAATTGACATTTACATTAACTCAAAAGTACAACATTATGCAGAGTAGGCAATTTATTAAATGGTGTTATTTAACAGATTGGTTGCAGCTATGGGATGGAATAAATTCCGGAGGAGAAGGTTAAAAACAATAATAAGCCCCAAAAACAACATTTATAGCACTACCATTGGGTGATTTTAATTCGGTATCGAGCGGATAAGTATATGAACCCGGATTAAAGCGATAGCTAATTCCATTAAATTGTAATCCTCCGGAAAAAGCCCAACGACGCGATGCATTTACTTCAAAAATGGTATTAATATGGTAACCTATAGCGCTATCGTAATTCCAAGTGTCGTTATGCCCGTTGGGTAGTTTGTCTATCTCTATTTCGAGTTCATTGCCAAAACTCAAATCCAAGCCTGCACCAAACTTTATGCGCATTCTACTACCATCTTTAATAGGAAGAATGTAGGCTGGTGTAATAGTGAATCGAGTTGAATTAAATGTAACTTTTGCATTGCTAACATAAGGTTGCAACATTGACGTGTATCCCCCAACACTTGCAGAGAGATCGAAATGAGGTGAGAATTCATGACCAAAAAAGAAATTTCCACCTATACCACCACCAAAACTAATAGTAGAGTGGTTGCCGTTATCAAGCGTGATCATGTTTGTGTTTTGAAAACCGTAACCGCCTTGAAATGTTAATCCGAAACGACTTTTGGGACGATCGGTTATTTTACCTGCCTGAACGGTTGTGGCTAGGAGTAAGATTAAAAAGAGAGTGATAGATTTTGTGCTCATAATATTTGTTGGGATTTATAATTTGTGCAAAGATAGAATTATTAATAGAAATTGATGAATGGTGAGTCTCTACGAAGTTAATTTAAGGCTTGCTTTGACGCAGAAAACAAGCAGCAGTGCTGCAACAAGCTTGCTTTAATCACCACAAGAGCCTCGTAGTGCTACAACAAAATGCTTTAACACGTGATTGCCCCCTGCAGTGCTACAACAAGCTTGCTTTAACCACTACAAGGGTCTTGAAGCACTACGGCTTACTTGCTTTAAGCACAACAACCCTCCTGCATTGTTACGAGGGGGTTGCGTGAAGATTTTATTGGCGCAGAAATGAGCACAGCACGTCTCCTCAAACCGAAGAAAGGCTGCCGTAGTGCAACAATAAAATACTTAGACCGATGAAAGGCTTATGTAGCAGTGCAACATGCCTCCTCAGACCGAAGAAAGGCTGCCGTAGTGAAACAATAAAATACTTAGACCAAAGAAAGGCTTATGTAACAGTGCAACATGCCTCCTCAGACCAAAGAAAGGTTCTTGCATTGCCGCGTGGATGTTTCTTGAAGGTTTTATTTGTGCGGAAGGGGTACGGGAATGGTTGGTGGTAGTAACAAAAACACCCGCCAAGCATTTAAGCCTGACGGGTGCGCAATTATTATATGTTTACTCCAATCTACAACGGAATATTACCGTGCTTTTTAGGCGGATTTTGTTCCGATTTGTTGGCCGACATTTCGAGGGCGCGGTATATTTTCTGACGGGTGTCGCGTGGAAGGATAACTTCGTCGATGTAGCCCAACTCGGCCGCCTGATAAGGATTTGCGAAGTTGTCGCGGTAGTCGTCTACACGTTTTGCTTTTGAGGCAGCATCTTTTTCGCCACGGAAGATGATGTTCACGGCGCCTTCTGGACCCATAACGGCAATTTCGGCGGTTGGATAGGCGAAGTTGATGTCGGCACCAAGATGTTTGGAAGCCATCACATCGTAGGCGCCACCGTAGGCTTTGCGGGTGATAAGGGTGATTTTAGGAACCGTGGCTTCGGCATACGCATAGAGCAGTTTGGCGCCGTGCTTAATGATTCCGCCATACTCCTGAACGGTGCCAGGAAGAAAGCCCGGAACATCGACCAGCGATACAATAGGGATGTTGAAACAGTCGCAAAAACGGACAAATCGTGCGGCCTTAGCCGATGAGTTAATATCGAGAACACCCGCTAAATAGTTGGGCTGATTGGCCACGATGCCCACTGGTCGCCCGCCAAAACGGGCAAATCCAATGAGTACATTTTGCGCGTAACTGCTCATAACCTCGAAGAAGTGGGTGTTGTCGACAATAGCGGTAATGATTTCGCGCATGTCGTATGGCTTGTTCGGGTCTTCGGGGATGAGGGTTTGAAGCTCTTCTATTTTGCGGTTCACATCGTCGTCGCAAGGTGCCACGGGGGGCTCTTCCATGTTGTTGAGCGGTAAAAAGCTTAGGAGTTCGCGCACCATCATCAGGGTGTGCTCGTCGGTATCGCCCAAGAAATGCGCCACACCGCTCTTTGAGTTGTGCGTCATGGCACCGCCCAATTGTTCTTTTGTAACCTCCTCGTGAGTAACGGTTTTAATC
>JAYVSA010000130.1:0-21363 GCA_043775765.1 Breznakibacter sp.
ACCACCATTTGGAATTACTACCCACTGATCTCCATCCTGACGAGCCGTTACATTCGACCATACAATAGACAGTTGGGACGGTGCAACACCTGGAACCGAAACCTTTACAGGATTTTCAACACCTTCATAAAAGACATTCATCTTAACAGGAGAGATAACAACACTTGGTTCTATAACAAAATATTCTTGTTCTTCTATATTCTGAGTTTGTGGCTGACCATCTGGCCCCATAAAGGTTATCTTGCCAGACCATGTTTTTCTACCAATAGAAGACGCCGGAACTTCATATATAGCTTTTCCACCCTCTTTCCTAAGAATAGAGCCTCCAATATTAACTTCTGGCGGAGCTGTCTCATCCGTTGCCGCCATCATCACTTCAGCATAATATTTGTTACCTCTTAATACATACTTCGAAGTTGGCATTACTAAGGGAGCAACAGAAGTAAACTTAAAAGACTTCTCATCAACTTTATTCAATAAATATTGCGTCATGTCAGCTTGAGTATTACGAACATCACTTTGCAATTTACTCATTAAAGCCATTGACGCCGCTAATGGCAAATGTTCGAATTTTTGCTCTTCCCAACTTACCTTAACACCATCCTTTGGTGGCGGTGCATCCGTACTAAGAATTGTTTCAATATTATCAAGAAATGTTTTATCATTAGGGTCAATTACAGTCAACAACTTCGCCTTATATTCCTCTATTGATTTTTTTAATTTCTCACTTCTACCACCACCCTGCTCCACAATCATAATTAATGGAACAATATCTTGATTATCTTTAGAAATAAACGAATCGGGTGTACATTCAGGCCCATCAGCTCTTTGAACAATTTGTGTTTTTAAAGATTGAATCTGATTGAATAAGCTATCAGCCTCCGTTCTGATTTTTACACTTTGATCATATCTCTCTTTAGATTTTAAAGGATTTGAATGATAAATATTATCAAATTCAGCTGTAGTGATTCTATTTTTACTTTCTACTGACTTTGTTGCGTGTTTAATACTGTTATCCACAAGTATAAAAGCACTCAACAAATCTCCAGAAACGTTTAAAGCTAGCATCGCTGTAAGAAATAGGTACATCATACCTATCATCTTCTGCCTTGGAGTTTCTGGGCAATTTCCACCACTCATATAACCTAATATTAAAGTTTAATGACTATTTACTAATATTCATGGCGCTTAGCATATTCCCATAAATTGAATTCAACTCAGAAATACTGCTACTCAACTTGCCAACTTGATCTCTGTAAATCTTAACATCATTAACAGAGGCTATCATTTGTGAGCGAATATCATCAATACCTTGATTCAACTCTTGAGTATATTTAACCTGACTATTTAAACCTTTAATCTGAAGCTCATAAATAGAATTTACAGATGCGAGATTTTTGCCTAAACCATCTAATTGCTCGGCATAACCTTTTCCGCCTTTTGAAACGACATCTGCTTGCGCACTCAAACTTTCAGATAAAGCTTTATACGAAGTAGACATTCCATCTCTAGAATCATCTATTGTTTGAACAAACTGTTTTCCACTTCGAGAAATATCATTTGCAACAGATAAACCAGACTCATTAATACTTTTTGCAACATTTGAGTAAGCATCTGATAAACCCTGAGATGAATCTTGAATTACTTTTGCCGTTTTATTCTGCACAGCAGTTAACTGTCCAACACTATCAGAAGCATTTCTCATGTTTTGCATGTAACTTTCTGTCGCAATTGTAGCATTACTCAAATCAGCTAACTGACCAGTCGTATTTGTAAGTTTTTTAAGTCCTTCTGACAATTTATCAATAACTGCAGGATCAAGCTTACCACTTTGTATCAAAGCGGCTAACTCACTTCCACCTCCACCGCCACTGCCGTGACTCTTACGGTCATGAGTTGATTCTAAACCTATTAACTCTGGATAAACCAATGTCCAATCAGGCATTGCATGAGGCGGCTCAAATGCCGACAATGCAAAAATTACAGCTTCAGTTCCTAGACCTGCGATAAGCATGCCACTAGCACCTTTCAAGTGAAGGATTTTCCAAAGCGCACCCAAGATAACAACAGCTGCACCTAAACCATACACCTTACCCATTGTCTTTTTATACGCAGGGCTTTCAACAAATTCAGTTATACTAAAACTCATAATTTTAAAATTATTTTATCCAAGACACTTTATACAGATTATACAGAGGAATTTAATATGTATTAACTAGTCTCCTAGATAATCTCTAACACAACGGAAACCAATATATGATTTTGAAGAATCCTGATATTCATAAGTACGAGATCCGCACTGCAAGAAATAAGCAACATCTTTCCAAGAACCACCTTTAATTACTTTACGTTTCATTACATGCGGATCATCTGGCAAAGCGTTGTACTTGTAATTTGGATTAAAATCATGAGTAAAGCTATATGTTGATTCATCAAACGCACCAGAAGTCCATTCGGCAACATTACCAGCCATATCATATAACCCAAAATCATTTGGTGCGTAAGTTCCAACAACAACAGTACTCATACCGCCATCATCTCCATAACGACCACGGAGCGGTTTAAAGTTTGCAAGAAAACATCCCTGATTATTGCGAGTATAATATCCACCCCAAGGATATGACCCATTTGATAGGCCCCCTCGTGACGCGTACTCCCACTCCGCTTCTGTTGGTAGGCGATATTGCATTACTTCAGGTTGACCTTTTGAATGTAAGAAGTTGTTCAGCAATTGCGTTCTCCAAATTGAAAAAGCAGTTGCTTGTTTCCAACTAACACCAACAACAGGATATTCATCAAAACCAGGATGCCAAAAATACTTTTCAGTCCAAGGCTCATTAAATGAGTACGTAAAGTCTGCAATCCAACAAAGAGTATCCGGATATACGTTAACAGCATCTTTCATTATGAATGCAGAACGATCTTTAATTTCTATTTTCTCACCTTTTTGATTGTACACAACACCTTCGTATTGCTTTTTATCAAAGTTATATCGATTTGTTTTTTTAGCCGCCTGAACAAGATCAACCCATTCATAATCGTAGATTAACTTACGAGTATCAATCTCTTTACGTCTGAAAAAACGCTCATTTTCTGGAAGGTACATAGTTTCCAAAATCTCAGCATACTCCTGAGATTCCCAGTCAATAGGAGTTTCCCAATTGAGAAATGGAGGATTAAGTTCATTACCTAATGCATCTGTCGTTATAAGGAAATCTTCAAACGAATCTCCTAACGCACGACGAGCAATGCTATCACGTACCCAATAGACAAACTGTCGATATTCATTGTTGGTAATTTCAGTTTCATCCATCCAGAAGGAACGTAAAGAAACTGTCTTCGTTTGGCTCGTATTGCCAAATGTGAGATCTTGATCGTTTGGACCCATTTCAAAGCTACCCGCTTTTATGAACAACATCCCATAAGGATCGGGTTCAAAAAAGAGACCAGATTGGCCCACTCCAACCAATTCTCCACTACCAGATTGTCCGCACCCAATCAAAATTGCGGTTAAAAAGATGCTTAGAGCAAGAACTTTTTTCATAATTAAAACTTCTAATATTCAAAAAATATCCATTTATAGGTACCTTACGCTTCTATACTGCTTACTTTTTTTACTCATTCCTACAGAGAAAGAGTATGAAAGTACCACTTCATTGTCTCGGATTGGTGAACCCGATAACTTAGATGTGTTGAAATCGTAACTATATCCAACTTTTAATCCATTCTTTAATTCAATCCCTACCAACACAATTATTGCGTCTTGAAAACGATAGGACAGACCTCCCCAAAATCTCTTTTTGTATTTAACAATTCCACATAAATCGACTTGATAGATTGTTTCATCGCTCTTTATAAAAATTGAAGGTTCAATCTGTAACGGTTGGTCTACTAAATCATAGACATAACCACCTGTCAAAAACCATGTTCGTTTTATACTTTTATCCCAAATTCCGTTGAAACTAGGTTTTGGCTGATTCAGATGCATTATGGAAAAACCACCATAAAAATCTTTCTCACTGTAATAAACTCCTAACCCTAAGTCCACTGACGATCCATTTACAGAAGCTGTGGGAACCAAAAGATCATTTTCTTTATGATAATCATCTGACCCGACTTGACCTGCATCACTCAAATCAGGATTAGTCTTTAAATCACTTCCATTTAAGACTTGATTAATGTAACTAACTGAAACTCCTGGGCTAAGTTGACCTTCTCCAACATCCATTTTAAATGAATAACTAAGAGAAAACCTCATACTCGTATATGAACCTATCTTATCACTCATTGCAGTGAACCCAATACCGTGTTCATAACCCAAAAATTTCAAGCCCCCATCTGCACTAAAAACCATTGTTTTTGGTGCACCTTCAACGCCAACCCATTGTATCCTATTCAAAGCAGTTGCTCTAATTAGACCTGTACTCCCAGCAAAACCTGGATTTACATACATTTGGTTAAACATATTTTGACTAAACTGAGGCTCATATTGAGCCTTCGCTACAGTGAAAGTACAAATTAAAATAAAAAAAAGTAAACTTCTTAACATTTATTCCATCAAATTGATCAAATCTTACTTTTTACCTAAAAAATGTTTAATTCGATGACAGAAACGATGTTATTATAAAAAAACAAATCGAGTACATATACTTGAACTGCCTTCTAAATGTTTCAAAATTTTGAATAAAACACACTTAATTATTATTTTCTACCTTATTATTCCGTTGATAATATCTCCACCATTTTTTAGGCATTTCACCTTGAAGAGCCATATAATAATCGGACTTATCACATGAAACAATAAAAACATTCTTATCATCAACAACATTCATCCACCATCTTTGACTATCTGACGAACTATAAAAGTTTAACGAAACGTCATAAGATTCCAAATATACATCAAATTTCTGAAAGCTTATTACATCTTTTAACGAAAATTGTTTTGATTTATTAGAATATCCTAAAATAAAATGCCAAATAATTTGAGCCGTTAAAGCACAACCATCACCATTTCTATCAAATATAGGATTTAATTCGTAAATACCAAAACTTTTTATTTCAGTAGAAACACCAGCATACCAACCCAACTGACATGCCTCCAAAGCAGTAAATCCATTTGGTCTTGAAAAGTAAAATCCTGGCATTGAAGCAGATAAAATTGACGAAACATCAAATCCTATGACTGATGAGTCACGAAATGGGGTTTCAGCTAAACTAATATCTGCTCCTCGAATATCCCTTAATCGGTAAGAATCAACGAAATTATTTTCTAAGAAAAATTCTTGATGTTTTGATAAATAATATTTTTGGATTCCTAAAAGTGTAAGATCAGTTTGGATTAGTGGCAATTCCAATATCTCTGTCAAGTAATTCAGCGATGTTATTCCATCAGCCACACAATTAACATCAACAAGCGAATCCACCAGCGAACATTTTAATCTTGTCTCTTTGGCAACACTTCCAATAGCTTGAATTTGGGTTTTCACGAATTCGTTAGTGCCACCAATAACTATTGACACTATATTAAGTGAAGTCAAATACATCAAAGCTTCTTCTAATGCGTAATATTTATCGTTAACTGTGTTTCCGAGAATATTCCCAAGATCAACTATTTTCACCTCTGGCTCGATTAATCTTAGCGAATTTAAGTGAGGCCGTACGGCATTGGGAGCCAATCCGGAACCACTATTGACAGGCGAATTTCTATCTTCGTCAACACCTATTATAGCTAAATTAAAACTCGCCAAATCAAAATTTTCTTCTCCGCAGAAAAAGGTGACTTGGCTTTTCAATGATTCATCAAAAGGAATAAACGGAAAGTTTATTGTCTCAATCTTACACGGAGAAAAATAGTCTCGAATATTCATTTTATCCCTTTTTTACAACCGTAGCTTTGGGCTTGGCTTTAACGGCAGGCTTGGCTTTGGCTGTTGTTTTAGCTTTAGGCTTGGCTTTAGCTCTTGATTGAAGCACCTTAGAGTCCTTATTTACTATTGCCATAACTTCATCAAAAGTAAGTGTTTCAGCAACCGTTCCCTTTGGTATTTTTACATTATCCTTTTTATATTGAATGTATGCCCCCCATCTGCCATTGAGTATAAAAAGAGTGTCATCTTCTTTAAAGCTAGCAATAAGCTTTTTGGCGTCTACTTCACGTTTTTCTTCAATTAATTCAATGGCTCTACTTAACTCAACGGTATATGGGTCATCTGTCTTCTTTAAAGAGACAAATTGAGAGCCGTGCTTGACGTAGGGACCAAATCGCCCGATAGCAACAGATATTACCTTTTCTTCATATTCCCCAACTTGACGAGGAAGACGGAATAGCTCTAAAGCCTCCTCAATGGTTATAGTTTCAAGATGTTGATCGCGTCGCAAGGAAGCAAAACGAGGTTTCTCTTCGCCTTCGGTTGAATCGCCTATCTGAACCACTGGACCGAAACGTCCTATGCGAACTAAAATATTCTTCCCCGATTGAGGATCAACACCTAAAATACGCTCGCCGTTATTTCGTTCACTGGTGTTAGTCGTTTCGATAACTTGAGCATGAAAAGGCTGATAAAAATCGCCAATAGCCTTTTGCCATTGTAATTTACCTTCCGCGATTTCATCAAACTCTTTCTCTACTTTTGCGGTAAAATCGTAACTAATGATATTCTCGAAATGCTTTACTAAAAAGTCGGTAACCACCATTCCCATATCAGTAGGGAATAATTTATTCCGTTCAGCACCTGTGATTTCGGTTTTCACTTCCTCTTTTACTTTTCCCTTTAAGAGTGTTAAAAGATTATATTTTCGTTCAACCCCATCACGTTCCTCCTTAATAACATATTCGCGCTGTTGAATCGTTGAGATGGTTGGCGCGTAGGTCGATGGTCGGCCAATGCCTTGTTCTTCTAATTTTCTAACTAAACTAGCCTCAGTGTATCGGGCTGGTTTTTGCGACCATCGCTCACGAGCTTCCACTTTTTTAAGCAATAAATTATCTGCAACTCTAACAGGTGGCAACAATGACGAATCCTCATCTTCGTCCGTCTCATTGTCATGCGATTCTAAATAAACTTTCAAGAATCCATCGAATTTAATGACTTCACCCGTAGCGATGAATGATTCGGAAAAACGGTCAGATGCAATGGTGATTATTGTTTTTTCAAGTTCAGCATCGCTCATCTGCGAAGCAATGGTGCGCTTCCAAATCAGTTCATATAATTTTTGTTCTGTGTTTGTACCTGTAATTTTCTCCTTGTCGAAATAAGTTGGCCGAATAGCCTCATGAGCCTCTTGTGCACCTTTTGATTTCGTTTTGTAGGTACGCAAATGGTGGTATTTATCGCCCATGGTACTTTTAATTGCATTCTTGGCCATTTCCAATGCCGTTTCCGATAGGTTTACGGAATCGGTACGCATGTATGAAATAAAACCATTCTCATAGAGTTTTTGGGCAATTGACATCGTTTGTGAAACAGAATAGCCTAATTTCCTACTGGCCTCTTGTTGAAGCGTAGAAGTAGTAAATGGTGCAGCAGGTGTTTTCTTGTATGGTTTCTTTTGCACATCAGAGATTGCAAAGTTTGCATCCGCACATTTTGCTAAAAATGCTCTTGCCTCTTCAATTTTCTTATAGCGAATGGGTAACTCTGCCTTTAATTCTTGATTTTGACCTTTTGCATCAACCCAATCAAATATTGCAGAAATTTTAAAAGACGATTCAGAATGGAATGCAAAGATCTCTCTTTCACGCTCAACAATTAGACGAACGGCAACCGATTGAACGCGGCCAGCAGAGAGTGACGGTTTTACTTTTTTCCAAAGAACTGGAGATAGTTCAAACCCAACAAGACGATCAAGAACACGTCGAGCTTGTTGAGCATCGACTAAATTTTTATCAATCGTTCGAGGGTTTTTTATCGCATTTTCAATGGCCCCTTTTGTTATCTCATGGAAAACAATGCGTTTGGTGTTGGACGGATTAAGCTCTAAAACTTCTGATAAATGCCAAGAAATGGCTTCTCCTTCACGGTCTTCATCGGAAGCCAACCATACCATTTTGGCCCCTTTAGCAAGCTTTTTCAAATCTTTTACAATCTCCTTCTTGTCGTCGGAGACAATATATTGTGGTTCAAAATTATTTTCAATATCGATACCAAAATCTTTTTTTTGTAAATCCCTAATATGGCCGTAACTCGATTTTACAAGATAATCTTTCCCTAAAAACTTTTCAATAGTTTTAGCTTTTGCGGGTGACTCGACAATTACCAAATTCTCTTCCATATCTATTTTGTAATTAATTTACGTATATAGGTTACTAAACCCTAGGGTTAAAAAGTGGCAAATTTATAATAATTATAAGATATTAAATGCATTTACTTGATTAGAAATATAAAACAGCAAAATAGATAGGTAAAAAAACTTATAATCTTAGTATCATCAGTCATCTATTCGCATTTAAAATAAATATTAAAAAGATATAAATGGTTCAATTGATAAGTGCCGTTTTGTAAATTAAAAAAGCACCGAGGAGAGTACGTGCAATTGAATTGCCAAACCACTTTATCTATTATATTTCGAGATGTCTTTCTCCAAGAATAGCTCATATTCATTCCATTTGGCAAAGAACCTATTTATTACTATTTTTGGACAAATTTTTCCGCAATGTTACACTATTTCTTTGAAGACAAATTTAAGAAACACTTAATTTGGTTCTGGTCTATTTTTGGAGCGTTCATTTTTCTCCTCATACTATTATTCATTTTGCTTTCGGAAGGAATTCTGGGTGAGATGCCTAGTTTTGATGATTTGGAAAACCACAAGAACAACCTTGCTACAGAAATTCTATCAGAAGATAATGTTGTTTTAGGCAACTTCTTTCAGGAAAATAGGACTTCGGTAACTTATAAACAAATTTCGCCCAATGTCATTAATGCCCTAGTAGCAACCGAAGACGTCCGTTTTTACGACCATTCGGGCGTAGATGTTAGAGGACTTGGACGAGTTGCAATAAGAACAGTACTTTTGAGAGATAAGAATGCTGGTGGAGGAAGTACAATAACGCAACAACTTGCCAAACTGTTATTTCATGATGCGAGTGAAAATATTTGGGCCAGAAGTCTCCAGAAATTAAAAGAGTGGATTATTGCGATCAAACTAGAGCATAACTACTCTAAAAATGAGATAATTACCATGTATCTGAACAAGGCTCCTTTTATTTATGACGCTTATGGAATAAAAACGGCTGCCCTCACCTTCTGGAGTAAAGATTGCGATTCCTTAAAGATTGAAGAAGCTGCTGTAATTATTGGGATGCTAAAAAATCCATCGTTGTTTAACCCTATCCGCAGACCTAAAGTAACTACAGACAGGCGAAACGTTGTGATGTTTCAGATGTATAAAGCCAACTACATCACTAAAGCACAGTACGATTCGTTAAAAAATATTCCATTGAATATTAAATTTACGCGAGCCGACCACAAAGAAGGTCCTGCTGCTTATGCTCGAGAGTACATTCGCTTAACAATGTCACAAAACAAACCTGTGAGAGGAAATTATCCGAGCTATTTGCAACAACAGTTTCTTGAAGATAGCGTGGAGTGGGCAAACAATCCGCTTTTTGGTTGGATTAACAAAAACATTAAACCCGATGGTTCTAAATATAACTTGTATAATGAAGGGTTGAAAATTCATACCACCATCAACAGCAAACTTCAACAGTATGCTGAAAACGCACTCACGGAACACTTAAGAACTGAACTTCAACCCAAATTTTTCAAAGAAAAAAGAGGCCATTTAAGAGCACCATTCTCAAGTAAACTTACAACTGCAGAGTACAACGCAATTATTAAACGAGCGGTTAAATCATCTGATAGATATAAAAATCTGAAGAAAACGGGCATTTCTGAAACGGCCATAGAGAACGAAATGCAAAAACGCACTCCAATGAAAGTCTTTTCTTGGGATGGAGAAAAAGATACACTGATGTCTCCAATGGACTCAATAAGATATTACAAATTCTTTTTGCGTGCAAGTTTCATCTCGATGGATCCTCACAATGGCGAGGTGAGAGCGTATGTAGGTGGTCCTAATTTCAAACATTTCATGTATGATATGGCCTCTCAAGGGAAACGTCAGGTTGGTTCTACAATAAAACCATTTGTCTATACCCTAGCAATGCAAGAAGGCCATACACCTTGCGATTTGGCTCCTAATGTACCTCAAAGTTTTGACATCCAAGTAGGTCCAGATAGCATTATTAGTTGGACACCAAAAAACACATCAAAAGGAAGAGAAGGCGAAATGGTTTCACTTAAATGGGGCTTAGCCAACTCAAACAACAACATTACTGCTTGGATTATGAAGCAGTACTCCCCTGAGGCCGTAAAAAATATGATTGTTAGCATGGGAATAAAAAGTCATATTGAAGCAGTACCTGCACTTTGTTTAGGAACACCAGATGTTTCGCTTATCGAAATGGTTGCCTCATATTGTACCTATGCGAATAAAGGGTATTTCACCGATCCGATTATTGTAACAAAAATAACTGATAAAAGTGGCAACCTGATTTCAGAATTTCACGGACATGGCAAAGAAGCTATAAATGAAAATACAGCTTACGAAATGATTCAACTACTAAAAGGGGTAGTGGAAAGAGGTACAGCTGCAAGGCTAAGAGGGAAATATGAGTTTTTGAACGAAATAGGTGGGAAGACTGGTACTACTCAGAATAACTCTGATGGTTGGTTTATTGGAATAACACCAAATCTGGTTTCTGGCGTATGGGTAGGAGGGGAAGATAGAGCCATTCACTTTGACGCCATGAGCTTAGGACAAGGTGCAAACATGGCTTTGCCAATTTGGGCATTATACATGAAACAAGTGTACGCAAATAAAACCAATAACATAAAATACGAAGACACCTTTGAACTGCCACTAAATTACAACATCGATAACAATTGCCCTGATGATACAAAGTACAACGCAAGCGAAGAGGTTCAGGAAGTGATGCCAACAACTGAAGAAACCGAATTTTATTAAGAAGTATATCTCAAAGAAAAATTTGATTTTTATATAAAAAAAGTATTTTTGCACCCAATTAGATACAAATACTATTTTCGATAAACATTGACATTATGACAGAAGATATTCAGATACTTATTGAAGATGCCCAAGAGCGCATGGACAAGGCCATCGTTCACTTAGACTCTGAGCTTGGAAAAATCAGAGCAGGGAAATCTAATCCAAAAATGCTTGATAGCATTCGTGTTGACAACTACGGTATGAGCACTCCAATAACACAAGTTGCAAGTATCAACACTCCCGACCCAAGAACACTTGTAATCACTCCGTGGGATAAAAAGATGATTCCATTAATTGAAAAAGCGATTATGGCTGCAAACATTGGCTTAAATCCAGACAATAATGGAGATATAATAAGATTACAAATTCCACCTTTAACAGAAGAGCGAAGAAGAGATCTTGTTAAGCAAGCTAAGAAAGAGATTGAAGACGCTAAAATAAGTTTAAGAGCAGCTCGAAGAGATGTTATAGAAGATTTAAAGAAAATGAAGAAAGATGGTCTTTCAGAAGATTTGGAGAAAGATGCAGAAGAAACAGTTCAAAAACTTACTGATAAAAACATTCGAAAAGTTGATGAATTGATGGAGAAAAAAGAAAAAGATATTATGACTATTTAATAGAAATTTATAACAATAACTATGTTTACAAAAAACGAATATTTCGACGGATCGGTAGCTTCATTGAGTCATGAAGGTGCAGAAGGCAAAGCAACAGTTGGCGTAATGGCCAAAGGAGAATATACTTTTGGTACAAATTGTGTTGAAATTATGACCGTAATTTCAGGAAAAATGGATATACTTCTTCCTGGCGAAACTCAGTGGAAAACATTTAAGAAATTTGACTCTTTTAGCGTTGATAAAGATGTTAAATTTGGAGTAAGAGTAGGAGAAGATACCCCATATTTATGTCTATATAAATAGAACCAATTTATATAATTTAAAATGGGTTTATAAGCCAGTCAACAAACTGCTTATAGACCCATTCCTTTTTTTAATTTATTGCTCAATTCGTCTAATTCGACTCAGCGTTTCCTGCGATATTCCTAAGTACGAGGCAATGTATCCGAGAGGAGAACGAAGTAGAATTGACGGTTGATTCTTTATTAAATCAGAGTAACGTTCTTGTGCCGACTGCACCTGAAGAGCCATTAAACGGCGACTCATCTCCTCTATCCCATTTCGGAGAATAAAACTGTGAACTTTTTCTAAAACCAAATATTTACTCAATAACATTTCAAATTCATTAAATGAAATGGTGAATAAAGTGGTCTCCTCCAAAGTGTGCATGGAATACATACTCGGCCGGCCACTAATATAACTATCGAGAGTCGCTACGAAGGAGTCCTCTTCAACAAATCGATAAGTAATATCCTTATCGTCCGCAGTAGTATAATAAACCCGAACAAGTCCCTTTTCAATAAAATGAAGTTTCCGATAAACATTTCCTTGTAAGATAAGTTGATGATTTTTAGGAAATGTCTTACGAATGGCCAGATTGATGATTTCCTGCTCAATTTCAAGAGTTACGGGAATGATTGTTTTAATATACTCAACAAGTTTCATTGTAAACTGTTTTACCATTCAAACGAAAGAATTTATCAAAGATAAGCTCAAGAATTAGATGAAAAGAATTCTTTGAGTACTATTTCACATTTGCCATGGAATTTATAAATTGCACGAAAAAATATCCACTAATTATAACAAAAAAATATTGAGCGATTCTTCTATTAGACCAACCGTATTCTCTTGCTATCCGATAAGGTGCACGCCAATAATTCAAGAACGAATTTGGGGTGGAGATAAACTCAAATCTTTATTAAATAAAGATTTAGGTTCTATTGAAAATGCTGGTGAAAGCTGGGAAATCTCCACGGTAGAAGGCAATGTTTCAGTAATTTCTAATGGTTTATTGCAAGGGTTATCGCTTAAAGTTGCCCTAGAATTATTCGGTGAAGAAATAATGGGCAGAGAAGTAGTTCGCTTATTTGGCACGAACTTTCCCTTACTAATAAAATTTTTACACTCAAAAGATGATCTCTCAATCCAAGTTCATCCAAATGATGAGCTCGCAAAAAGAAGACATGATAGTTTCGGTAAAACTGAAATGTGGTATGTTCTTGACGCAGAAAAAGGGAGTAAAATAATCTCAGGATTTAACCAAAAGATCAGCAAAGAAGAGTATGTTAAACGAGTTAAAGAATGCACTCTTCCCGATGTGTTAGACAGTTTAACAACAATTCCAGGAGACACTTTTTTTATTCCAACAGGAAGAATACATGCTCTTGGCGCTGGAGTCGTTTTAGCTGAAGTTCAACAAACATCAGATATTACCTACAGGATTTACGATTACGGTAGAAAAGACAAGAATGGCAAAACTCGAGAATTGCATACCGAATTGGCTCTAGAGAGTATCGACTTTAGTGTAAATAAAAATCTCAATAAGCACGTTGAACCCATACCAAATGAGCCAACTGAAATAATTTCGTGTGCGTATTTTACAACAAACATCCTTTTAATTGAAGACAGTCAACATTTCGACCTCTCTGAACGAAATTGTTTTACTATTTATATCTGCGTAGAAGGTTATGGAACACTTAATTACAAGAGACATTCTGAAATTATAAATATGGGCGAAACCCTTTTGCTTCCTGCAACATTAAATAATTTCACACTAAGTCCATCAAGTAAAAACTTTAAACTTTTAGAGGTTTTCATTTAGCATAAAGTGAGCACTCATTCGTTTTTCAAATACGTCTTCTCAGACAATTTGTTCGATTTTTTTAATTATTTTCACCTCTCCTAAAAATAATTTTCATGCGCAAAATCTTACTATTTCTAGCTTTCTTAGCTACAATAACATCATACACAAGGGCTGATGAGGGAATGTGGGTGCTTCCCGCTCTAAAAAAAAGCAACCTTGAACAGATGAGACAATTAGGATTTCAGATGACTGATTCCGACCTCTACAACCTATCGCAGTCGAGCCTAAAAGATGCGGTAGTAATCTTTGGAAACGGTTGTACAGGTGAAATCGTGTCTGAAAAAGGATTAGTATTCACAAATCACCACTGCGGTTACGACGCTATTCAAAATCTTAGCACTCTTAAAGACAACTACTTACAAGAAGGTTTTTGGGCAAAAACGATTACAGAAGAGATACCAGCACCCAATCTCTCCGTGACTTTTTTAAGAAGTATGGATAACGTTACCAATTTAATACTAGATAGTATTTCTGATACCCTATCGATCGAAGAGCAGAACAAGGCCATTTCAAAAAGAGTTGCCGACCTAGAACGGAAATCCAAAGAGGGAAACGACTTTAGAATTGAAATAAAACCTTTTTTTGAAGGGAATCAATACTTTAGAATGGTCTATGAAAAATTTAAAGATGTCAGACTGGTAGGCACACCCCCGTCGTCAATAGGCAAATTTGGTTTTGATACTGACAATTGGATGTGGCCTAGACACACGGGTGATTTTAGCATTTTTAGAGTTTACGCCTCCCCCGAAGGTAAACCAGCAGAATATTCAAAAGACAATATTCCGCTGGTAACAAAAAAATATTTACCTATATCGATAAAAGGAATTGAGAAAGGTGATTTTGCCATGACCATAGGATTCCCAGGGAGTACAGAACGTTATATTCCATCGTGGGGAATAAAGCAAGAGGTTGAAATTGAGAATACCCTTCGTATTTTAACACGAGGTATAAAACAAGATATCTGGATGGCTGATATGTTAAGTGATCCAAAAATAAATTTACAATACTCATCAAAATACGCCCGAAGCTCAAATTACTGGAAAAACAGTATCGGAATGAATCGAGGCGTTAAGAGACTTAATGTGATAGCGAAAAAAGAAGCATTGGAAGACAGCTTACATAAATGGATTAACACAGAAGCATTACGAAAAAAAAGATATGGGAACGTCTTGAATGACCTAAAAATAGGATATTCAGAATATGCTAACATTTTAAAAATCAGAATGCTTAACACTGAATGTTTATTTAATGGCATTGAAATATTCAAATTATCATTTTTAGCCAATAAAATAGTCGATAAACTTAAAGACAATCCTTATTCAGATGTATCTGAATTGGTTGCCACATTAAAAGAAAAAGTGGCTAAGTCATACAAAGATTATAGCGCAACCACCGATAAAAAGGTTATGATTGCCCTTCTTCGAACCTATATGGATCAGATGAAAGGTGCGGGTTCACTACCTAATAATCTTCAAAAACTGAGTTCGAAAGGTGATATTAATTATGAAAAATATGCCAATAAATTATTTTCCAAATCAATATTTGCTTCAGAAGATAAACTGCTCTTATTTTTAAATAACCCAAAATCTGATTTTAATAAACTGGCCAAAGATCTCGTTTATGTAGAAGCTAAACAGCTATACGACTTTAACGATAGCATTGCGAATAAGGCAGCACCTATTGTTGAAAAGATTAGCTTCAATAACAAACTTTTTATTGAAGCTCTTATGGAGATGCATCCAGAAAAAACATTCTATCCAGATGCCAACTTTACGATGAGATTGAGTTATGGCGTAGTGGGTGATTATCAACCTCAAGATGGTGTAATTTATAAACACTTCACAACGTTAGAAGGCGTAATGGACAAAGAAGTACCGAACAGTTATGAATTTTCGGTGCCTAAAAAACTTAAAGATTTATATAAAGCCCAAGATTACGGCCAGTATTCGGCTCAGGATGGAAAAATACATGTTTGTTTCACATCAAATAATGATATTACAGGAGGCAATTCGGGCAGTCCCGTTTTAAATAAAAATGGCGAGCTATTAGGCTTAGCATTTGATGGAAACTGGGAAGCAATGAGTGGAGATGTTGCCTTTGAGCCAGAATTACAAAAAACCATCAGTGTCGATATTCGCTATCTATTATTCATTATTGAGAAGTATGGTGGAGCAACAAACCTCATTGACGAACTCAAAATTGTAAAATAAGAATATCGATTAAATACTCATCTAAAAAAAGATTATGGAAATTCGATTAATAGAAATAGTCTCGGCATTTATCGTTCTTTTTGCCGTAATTGACATTTTAGGCTCTGTACCAATTATTTTAGATATTAAGCGTAAAGGAACGCCATTTAATGCTTTTCATGCTACATCAATATCATTCGTTATTCTAATTTTATTTCTCTTTATAGGAGAAGCGCTATTAGGCCTTTTCAATGTCGATATCTCCTCATTTGCAATTGCTGGATCTTTTATATTGATGATTATGGCCTTTGAAATGATATTAGGAATAGAGATTTTTAAACATGGTGACTCTCCCAATGGTGCTTCAATTGTACCAATTGCATTTCCTTTAATTGCTGGAGCTGGGTCTTTCACCACCCTACTCTCTTTAAGAGCAGAATATCAACTCATAAATATTTTAATTGCACTTTTTGCTAATATTTTATTCGTCTATTTTGTCCTGAAATCTACTCATTTGATAGAAAAATTTATGGGCGAAGGAGGAATTTATGTGATGAAGAAATTTTTTGGAATAATACTTATGGCTATGTCGGTAAAGTTATTTATCACAAATTTGGGTAATTTAGCGGTTCAGTTTATGACAAAATTAAATCATTAGCTAAAAAGAAGGAGAAAATATATTAAGAGCAATGGCTAAAAATAAATACTACGTTGTTTGGAACGGAAGAACTCCTGGGATTTTTAATAGCTGGGACGAGTGTAAAAAACAAACAGCTGGGTTTGAAAATGCAAAATTCAAATCTTTTGAAACATTTGAAGAAGCAGAGACAGCCTTTCAAAGCTATTTTACGTCGCCTTCGGCAAGCAAGCAAATTGTCTACAAACAAAAATTAGCTAAGAAAGCGGGTTTTAGACCCAGCGAGGAGAGTATTTCTGTTGATGCTGCCTGTAGTGGTAACCCAGGAGTTATGGAGTATCGAGGAGTATATACACAATCGAAACAAGAAATTTTTCATCAAAAATATGAACGAGGAACCAATAATATTGGCGAGTTCTTGGCCATTGTTCATGCTCTTGCTCTGGTAAAAAAACATGGCTTGAATTATCATATATTTACCGACTCAATGACGGCATTAGCTTGGATTCGCGATAAAAAATGCAAAACCAAAATGGATTTAACCAATAATCCACTCAAAGAAGTTGTTCAACGTGCCGAAATCTGGCTTCAAAACAATCCATTACCAACTAAAATTGAGAAATGGGACACAGCTGCTTGGGGAGAAATACCTGCCGATTTTGGCAGAAAATAACACCACTTTTTTGTCGTTTTTTTCTACCTTTTATACCACTATTTTTCCTATATTTGTAATCAATTTTAAAAAAATATCAATTAATAACTATCCCCCAAAACAGATGGGGTTTGATAGTTATTTGAGTTTTGCAAATAGATTTCACACAGTTTTTAATATAAAAAACGAGAGATGGCTGAAAATAACGGCAACAAAGACATGAAAGTTAACGACTATTCGGCAAGTAGCATTACCGTTCTAGAAGGATTAGAAGCGGTAAGAAAACGCCCAGCCATGTATATTGGTGATATTGGAGAAAAAGGCTTACATCACTTGGTATATGAGGTTGTTGACAACTCTATTGACGAAGCACTTGCTGGACATTGCGATAAAATTGACGTTTTTATAAACGAAGACAACTCCATTACGGTTATTGATAACGGTAGAGGTATTCCAGTAGATCATCATGAAAAAGAGAATAAATCGGCTCTAGAGGTTGTAATGACGGTTCTACATGCTGGAGGTAAATTCGATAAAGATTCATATAAAGTATCTGGTGGTTTGCACGGGGTGGGTGTAAGTTGTGTAAACGCCCTCTCAACATTCTTACGTGTTGAAGTAAAAAGAGACGGCAAAAAATACGTTCAGGAGTATTCAAAAGGTGTTCCACAATTTGATGTTAAAGAGATTGGAACCTCAACCGAATCTGGTACTACAGTTACCTTTAAGCCAGATATGTCAATCTTCACGGTTGAAGAATACAAGCATTTTATTTTGGCCAATCGCTTAAGAGAATTATCGTTCCTAAACAAAGGAATTGTAATGACTTTAACAGATCATCGTAAAAAAGATGAAGAAGGCAACTCTGTCTTTGAGCGTTTCTTTTCTACAGAAGGTCTAGCTGAATTTGTTCGTTTTATTGATAGTGCGCGAGAAAAAGTTATAGACAAAGAGATTTATATATCTACTGAAAAAGCTGGAGTTCCGGTTGAATTAGCAATACTTTACAACAGTTCTTTTTCTGAGAATGTCTTCTCTTATGTAAACAATATCAACACCATTGAAGGAGGTACTCACTTAACGGGTTTCCGCCGTGGACTTACACGCACACTGAAAACATACGCTGAGAAAATGGGTATGTTGGCGAAACTGAAATTTGAAATCAATGGTGATGACTTCCGAGAAGGACTTACTGCTGTTATTTCCGTTAAAGTTCAAGAACCGCAATTTGAAGGCCAAACAAAAACTAAATTAGGCAATTCCGATGTTAGTATTGCGGTAGACCAAGCCGTAAGTACAGCTCTTCAAAACTATCTTGAAGAGAACCCAAAAGATGCAAAAGAGATAGTAAACAAGGTAATTCTTGCTGCAACTGCACGCCATGCCGCTCGTAAAGCACGCGAATTAGTACAACGCAAATCAATTATGTCGGGTGGAGGATTGCCTGGTAAATTGGCCGACTGTTCTGAGCGCGATGCAGCACTCTGCGAATTATATCTTGTGGAGGGCGACTCGGCTGGTGGAACAGCAAAACAAGGAAGAGAAAGACGTTTTCAAGCCATTTTACCTCTTAAAGGTAAAATTCTTAACGTTGAAAAAGCTCAATCGCATAATGTGCTCGACAATGATGAAATAAAAAATATCTATACTGCTCTTGGTGTTTACATTGGTACAAATGATGATAGTAAAGCTTTAAATATTGAGAAACTCCGCTACCACAAAATCGTTATCATGACCGATGCCGACGTCGATGGATCACATATCACCACTCTTATTATGACATTCTTTTTCCGTTATATGAGAGAACTTATTGACCTTGGCTATTTATACATTGCTACTCCACCACTTTATTTATGCAAAAAAGGTAAAGTTGAAGAGTATTGTTGGACTGAAAACCAACGCAAGATTTTTGTTGAAAAACACAGTAACGGAAGGGAAGACTCTGTACGCATTCAGCGTTATAAAGGTCTTGGAGAGATGAATGCCGAACAACTTTGGGACACAACCATGAATCCAGAAAACCGCACCCTTCGTCAGGTAACAATTGACAGTGGAGCTGAGGCCGACAGAGTATTTTCTATGCTTATGGGAGATGAAGTTCCTCCGCGTAGAGAATTTATTGAGCAAAATGCTACTTATGCAAGAATTGATGTTTAAATAAACTATCGATATAAATAAAAGGGGTTCTAAAAAATTAGAACCCCTTTTTATTTGAGAGCAACCCATAATTCATTTCTGTATGCAAATGATTTCACTATTCGGCAAGATTAATAAACTTTCTAATAGGCTCATTGATATAAGTATAAATAACACAACCCACACAAAAAGAAAACATAAATTCAAGAAATGCACAAAACCCAAAAAGTAAACTAACAACAAAAGTAGCGACAGTAAAATTCGTTAATGCCAGAATAAATAAAATAATAGAAAACAAGAAACCCAGTCGCGCAGCAAACACTTTAGGAGCTTTATCAACCAACTTACTCTTTAATTGAAAAAAAAAACTAATACGTTTCGAAAAATAGGCAAGCAAACTATATTTACCATTCAGAAAACTTCTGCTAAAAAAATCGAGTAGTAAAAACATTGGAATAATTAAATTCCCACTAATAGAATATGCTATAAGGAAGATCATAACAAACAAGGCATTGAGTCGACAAGTATGTTCTGCAATTCGCTCTGAAGATATAGGACAAACAAGGTTTTTCATAATAAATATATTGAGGTGTGATAATCTTTTATTGAGACAAAAATAGCACTTCTAACAATAGTAAAAGATAATTATCCCATTAATTTCATATATTTATTCACACTTAATTTGTATGAATAATAAAATTATGCGGCAAGAGAGATAATCCGTGATAGCAACTGTGCATAAGAAACTAATCCTTTTGAGAATAAATAAGATCGGGTACTTTTTGTAGAACCATAAAAAACAACACGTTTACTTTGAGTGTTATCAAATTTTAACTAAATTGATACCTTAATTCTTTGAAAAAAATTCAATAAAACTGATGAGAGTTGTTTTGTTTTTTAGTCTTATTACTCTTTTTCTTTTTCACGTAGAGGGAAAGGATTTAAACTATTCGTTTACCAAATACTCGGTAGAAAATGGCCTATCTCAAAACACAGTAAATGTAATTTATCAGGACAGTTATGGTTTTATGTGGTTTGGCACAGATAATGGACTCAATAAGTTTGATGGTTATAAATTTGTAGCATATCAGCACAATCCTATCGACAGTTCATCAATAAGTGCCAATTTGGTAGTTGCCATTTACGAAGACAAACAGCGTAATTTATGGATTGGCAACAATTACAATGGGCTGAATTTATATGATAGAAAACGGGATATATTTACACATTTCGAACACAATCCAAGTGATTTGCAGAGTCTAAGTAGCAACAATATTAGAGCTATATTTGAAGATACAAAAGGAAATTTGTGGATAGGAACTAGTGGAGGAGGATTAAATTTATTTAATAAAGAGAGTGGTTCATTCAAGCACTTCACAAAAGACATAACAACTAAAAATTCAATTGGAAGCAATTATATCTCCTCAATTTCAGAAGATGAAAACGGCAAAATTTGGTTGGGTACTACAGAAGGCATATTAATAAGCTATCAACCAGAAATTGATAAGTTTGTTAATTACATCATTTTTCCAAATTTTATTGGTGATATTAACAACACAACTTACGGTAAGATTCTAATTGATGACGATAAAATTTGGTTTGGTGGCGAGTCTGGTTTAGCTATTTTTAACTTGAAAACGAATACGTCATCGCTTATTAAAAGCCAATCATCAAACAATAATATATCTAATTATCCGATTTCATCTATTGTAAGTTTAGATAAAAACCTAATTCTTATTGGAAGCGATCACGGAGGGATTCACCTTTACGATAAGAGTAGCGATACCTTTACACAGTATTTACATGACAAAAATGACCCAAAAAGCATTTCCAATAATCAGGTATTTTCGGTTTATAAAGATCGGGAGTCTAATATTTGGCTTGGAAATTTTTCTGGGGGAATAAATTTATTGAATTAT
>JAYVSA010000131.1:0-5470 GCA_043775765.1 Breznakibacter sp.
ATCTCATGTAATACGAGCACTTTAGCTCATTTCAATTACTCAGCTTGAATAATTAAATATTTTGCTAAGCTCCAGAATTTGTCTTTATCTAAAATCTCAACAGTCTTTTCAGCTTTGTCACCACCACTTATGCGGTATGAATCAGCAGGATGGTTGGTTAAAATTGTAACTTTAACTTTGTGCGTTTCAATAGATGCTGTGTTACGAGTGTCTATTTTTGTAAAGAAATCCATGTTGAAATCTGTTGGATTCAATTTTGCTTTGGTAAATAAACCACCAGCAGTCAATAACTTTTGTCCAATCAACTCTTTTTTACTTCCCATTGCATAAAATGCCGTGTAAAGTTTGTCTGTAGTTGCAGTTAGGTTCTCTTTTGTTGCGGTATTATCTGTTTGCAACGAGTCTAATGACTGTGTTAAACCTTCAATTTTGATGTTCTTTTGCTCCAATAAAACCTTCAATTGAGCAATTTCCTCTTCTTGAGCTTTTACTTGATTACTCAAGTTCTCAACTAAGATGTTTAATTTCTTAATGTCTAAGCGTGAGTTTTTAAGTTGCGATTGAAGTTTCTCAACTTTCTTTTTATTCTCTAAAAGAAGGTTGTAAATTTGTTGAACATCGCCATTAATGCGCTCTTCAACACCTTTATTCATCTCACCACCTTTATTTACATCAAGAGTGATTATTTTCTCTGACTCTTTAATTTTTTGTACGTTCTCATCAATTGCAACTAAAGATGCAACTAAGTCGTTCATTGCTTTTTCTTTCTCTTGAATGTTAACCATTAAAGAGTCTTGTTTTACCTGATACTCATCTTTGCTTGGACGATTGTCGCATGATGCAAGAACCAAAACAGCAAATAAAACTGCTAATAAATTTTTCATTTTTTTTTAAGATTTAAGTTTAAAATTCTAAGAATTAGTACACAAATATAGTTAAATCATTTCGACTTAAGTCCATCCACAACAATAACAATCTCACCCTTAACGTTTTTTAGGGAAAAGTGTTTTATTAGTTCAATAACCGTTCCGCGAGCGTTTTCTTCAAACATTTTCGAGATTTCTCTTGAAACGCATGCCTGTCTATCCTCGCCAAAGTAGAGCGCAAATTGTTCAAGGGTTTTTATTAGTCTATAGGGCGATTCGTAAAACACCATGGTTCTCGTTTCAAGTGCCAACTCTTTCATTCGGGTTTGTCGTCCTTTTTTTATCGGTAAAAAGCCTTCAAAGGTAAAGCGGTCGAGCGGAAGACCTGAATTTACTAGGGCAGGCACAAAAGCGGTAGCTCCGGGCAAACACTCTACATCAATTCCTTCATCGATACATTTTCTCACCACTAAATAACCTGGGTCGCTAATTGCAGGCGTTCCAGCATCGGATATCAAAGCACAATTCTCGCCACCTTTCAATCGTTCAGCTACTTTATCTATTGTAGAATGTTCATTGAATTTATGGTGCGAATAGAGCTTTTTTTCGATATTGAAGTGGTTTAGTAAGAAGCTACTGGTACGCGTATCTTCAGCCAAAATGAAATCGACACTTTGAAGAACTTTTAAAGCACGCAATGTTATATCTTCAAGATTTCCAACAGGCGTTGGAACAATATATAATTTACCCATTAGTTTAAAAAGTTATGAATAACGACGTTTAACAATGCTCAGAAAGCTCATGACTTTATCGTCCTCTAAATCCCACTCGTAGCTCGATTTTAGAAACGTAAGCGCTTCGTCGTAGCTCTTCATCTCGTTGAGTTGGTCTATCGTTGAGTTCATCTTGGCTCCATTGTTAGCAAATAACACGCGCTGAAACAGCAGTTTGTCGTTTATTCCAATGGCTTTGTATATGTTTGAAACTGGTACCACTATTTGCTGACCTAAGCTAGTGGGCGTTGTTTTCTTTTCAGATATAATCTCGTTTACAGACTTCTTATTTGTGGCAAGGACATCTTTTAAAAGGTGTTTCTCCTCTTTCGGGTGCGTTGCTTTTTCAGTAACTTCTTTTGTAATAATTGGTTCTGAAGCAACTTCATTTACGACTTCGGGTACAATTGTTTTCTCTTCTACAATGAAAATAATTTGTTCCTTTTGCACCTCTTCAACCTCAACAATTTGTGATGTCTCATCTATTTCAAAAACTGGAATACTCTTCTCTACTTTTGCTGGTTCTATTATCGTTTCAATAATTGGTGCTTCTGCTATAACTTCAACTATTGGCTCTGGAATTATTTCTACAATTGGTAATGTAGCTTCAGCTTTTGGCGCTTCAATCGGTTTAATAATCTCAACTATTGGTTCTGGATTTACTTCTACAACAGGCGCTAACACAACCTCTATTTTAGGCGTTTCTTCCGTTTTTATGTTTATGAACTTCTCAAGCATTTTCATTTCAATGGTTATCTGACTAATCTTTACCATTGAGAGTTGAAGAAATTCAATATCTATTGAGCTCGTATTCTTAAATGTATTCATTAGCATATCAACCTCTTTTAGGTCGTTGATGATAATGTTGAGAAGTGCCTCTTTTTCCATGCTTTTTCCTTCGTTTTAACTCAATTAAAAGATGGATTTGTTCATTTTTTGAACAATCAGCATCTTTTTAAATTTATGAGTGCCAAATTAACTATTTTTGCGATTAGAACGATTGATTGTGTTGAAATATCCCACAATTAGTAAACGCATTATCTCATTATTTCTTATTCATTTAGATGAAATAGTTGCTACGTTTTTATTATTACTTATTCTAATGCTGGATAAGATATTGTTAATTAGCTGTTTAATGCTATGAATTACTCTTTTGATGAGTTGAGCAAGCTCATATCTACCACAAATGCTCATAAGGTACAAGATGCTACCATTTCGACCATTCTTTTTGATAGTCGTCGTACGCCAACCTCTAACGACTCGCTCTTCTTTGCCCTCAAGGGGGTGCATAACGATGGGCATCAATATATTGCTGAGATGGCTCAAAAGGGCGTAGTCAATTTTGTTGTCGAGAACAGCTATTTGCCAAGCCAAACTCTGCTCGCGAGTTGCAATTTCTTGTTTGTTCATAACACCTTTAATGCCTTGCAGGAGTTTGCAAGGCACCATAGAGAGCTTTTTCATATTCCGCTTATTGCCATTACGGGAAGCAACGGCAAAACTATTGTAAAAGAGTGGATTGCTCAACTTATTGGCAACGATTTAGAGTTTGCCCGCTCTCCGCGCAGTTATAATAGCCAAATAGGTGTTCCATTATCACTCTCTTTAATTACCAACTCAACTCAACTTGCTATTATAGAGGCTGGAATATCGAAAGTTGGTGAAATGGCAAAGCTCGAAGCAATCATAAAACCATCCATCGGCATTATTACCAATATCGGATCGGCTCATCAAGAAAACTTTACCTCTCTGGAGCAAAAACTCCACGAAAAGCTCAACCTCTTTGCTCATTGTAAACAGTTAATTTACTGTGCAGATAACGTATTGATCGATGATGCTGTAAAGAGTAAATCTAAAAATATTGAGCTCATTTCTTGGGGTAAATCACCATCTGCGTCTCTACAAATTATCGACAGTAAACCTGTTGCCAATTGCTTAAAAGTAGATTTCGTATGGAAAAGAAGTTCCTATTCGGTGGAGATTCCTTTTACCGACAATTCATCGTTTGAAAATGCCTTTAATGCCATAACGGCTGCGTTGGTAGTTGGATTAGAGCCCACCGCTGTTATTGAACGTGTAAAAGGATTACAATCGGTTGCCATGCGGTTGGAGCAAAAAGAGGGCATCAATGGGTGTTTGGTTATAAACGATAGTTATAATGCCGATATAAACGGACTTGAAGTGGCGCTTGATTTCCTCTCCTCAATGGGCCAAAAATTGGGGCTAACAAAAACCATTATTCTCTCCGATATTCTTCAAAGTGGTATCGACAACGAACCTCTATACAAACGTGTTGCACAGCTTATAAAGCTTAAAAACATCCAGCGAATAGTTGGTATCGGTCCAAATTTATTAGCCAATGCGCATTTGTTTGATATAAAAGGCGATTTCTTTGCTTCAACGCGCGATTTTATTGCCTCGGCCGACTCTTTGATGTTTCGCAACGAAGCCATACTCATTAAAGGTTCGCGCAGTTTCGCCTTTGAACGAATTTCTGAGTTTTTGGAGAATAAACGTCACAGAACCACGCTCGAAATAAACCTCAACGCTATGATCTCAAATCTGAGTTACTATCGTTCTTATTTGAGCAGTAAAACAAAGGTTTTGGCCATGGTTAAGGCGTTTTCGTACGGCAGTGGCTCATTTGAAATTGCCAATTTGTTGGCCAATCAGAAGATCGATTATTTGGGTGTTGCCTTTGCCGATGAAGGTGTGGAACTCCGCGAAGCAGGCATCAATTTGCCCATTGTGGTCATGAGCCCCGAAGAGAAAAGCTTTTCGCTCATGATTCAATACAATCTAGAACCCGAGATTTTCAGTTTTTCCATTCTCGACTCATACTCCAAAGCCATTGAGCGTGAGGGTTTAACAAATGCTCCCATTCACTTAAAAATAGATACCGGAATGATGCGTCTTGGCTTTTTACCAAGCGAAGTGCCTCAACTGCTCGAGAAATTGCAAAAGAACCGAGTTTTAAAAATAGAGTCTATCTTTTCGCATTTGGCAGGCAGTGAAGACGAATCGCACGATCTTTTTACTCGAAATCAAATAATGACATTCAAAAATATATGTCATCAAATAGAAGAAACCATTGGTTATTTGGCAATTAAACACATCTGCAACTCGGCGGGCATAGAGCGTTTCCCCGAAGCGCATCTCGATATGGTTCGCATTGGCATTGGCTTGTATGGCGTTACTTCTACGCCCAATGCCTCGCTTCAAAATGTGGCCTCACTCAAAAGCTCCATCACTCAAATAAAACCCGTTGAGGTAGGACAATCCATCGGTTACGGACGACGAGGTGCCATTGAAAAAGGCGGTCGAATTGCTATTGTTCCCGTTGGCTATGCCGATGGTCTCGACAGGCGACTCGGAAATGGGGTGGGGAAGGTTTTCATAAATGGCCATTACGCCCCAATTCTCGGCTCTATTTGCATGGATATGTGCTTGGTCGATGTTACCAACATTGCCTGCCAAGAGGGAGATGCCGTGATGCTCTTCGATGAAAATCAAACCATTTCCGATATTGCCAACCTCATTGGCACCATTCCTTACGAGATTTTAACGGGCATTAGCAGGCGGGTGAAACGCGTCTATTTTATGGATTAGAGAACTCAAAACCATTCGTGTTTGAATATAATCTTGGGCGTGCCATCAGGGGCGTCTTGCTGTTTTTTTACGTATTCCTATTGTATTGCCAATTTCTCGTTTCCTTGCCCCTGCTGTCGGTTCGCCGCTTCGACTCCTCGCCTGGTAGCTTCGACAAGCTCAGCCACCAGCCTGTGGGGTTTCTCGCTCTGCACCTCACGCGTTGCAAAAACAGATTGCAAT
>JAYVSA010000132.1:0-6398 GCA_043775765.1 Breznakibacter sp.
ACCATTCCACAAACTCTTATTGGTTTAGATAGTTTGTTTTTTAGTAGATCTATTTTTTGATTTAAGTTGTGTGCTAAAAGAACTGACGAAAGCGGTAAGCCCCATTTCGTTTGAAGTGTGTTAACAATGTTCTCGAGTGTAGCGTTGTCTAATCCATTAAAATCTAATGCTTTAATGGCCGAGAATATGTCTGATTGTAGCGTAAGTAAAACTCCACCAATCACTTTTTTGTAATGAATAGTGTCGGCTAAAAGGTTGTCTGCCACAACGTTGTCAATGTTTTTTATAAAGATAATGTCTGCATCTAGGTCGTTTAAGTTTTCTATTAGAGCCCCATGACCAGAAGGACGGAAAAGCAGTTCGCCCGATTCTTTTAGAAATGGTTTATTATCTAAAGTAACGGCCACGGTGTCGGTAGATGATTTTTGAAATGAGAACGAAATAATGAATTTAACGCCAAACTCCTTTTCTAATAGTGCTTGCGACTGCTCAACGGTATTCTCAAAAAGCGTTTTGTGTTCTGGCGATACCGTGAAATGTAAATAAACCTCGTTATTATTCGCTTTGCAATATTGTGCACCTTCTGTTAGGTGTTCGTCAACTGGGGTTTTTATGATGTTGGGGTATTTATGAAATTTTAAAATACCTTTAGGGCTATTACCATAATTTAATCCATTTGAATTTAGAAGTAACTTAATAGTTTCTTTGTTGTTGTTTGCAACTCCGTTTTGAGTGATTAAATGGTGAAGTTCTTGCCAAAATGCAAATTTCTCTTTGTTATCAATAAACTCTCTTATTGCTTTAGATGGTTCCGATTCATCTAAAGTTGAATCGATATATTCAAAATAATCTTTAAACATACGAGAAGCTGCACCCGATGCTGGAATGAACTTCATTGGTTTGATGCCTCTTTTAATGGCATTGTCATACTGCTTTATGAGTTCATCTTGCTGTGCCTTGTTAAAGCTGTAGATGCCGTCGTTTATTTTTGCAGGTCTGTCTAGAACGATAAAAGGAAATCCAGCTTCAAATAGACCTACTTGCTTTTGTAGTTCAGATGGTGTAATTCCTTTTTTTTGCAGTAGTTGAATGTTAATGTCTGATAACATAATGTAGCTTTTTTCAGAAGATGAATAATTACTAAAAAAAGGAAGAATTTCTTAGATAGCAATGTGAAAAGGGATTTATTTTCTCTTAGTGTTCGATATTTTTATATCAATTATCTCCTTCCATTGGGATAAATCCTAAATATCGTTGAGCGGTTTAATCTAAATTTTATCTTTGTATCAAAAAAGGTTGTTATTTATTAGTATCAGCTCATTGATAAATCAAAGATGATTCTGAACTTTTAACCTTGGAGATGGTTGTTAAGGTACTTTAAAAACTAAATTAAGATGATTTATTCTTGGGAACACTCTAAGCGCTACAATGATTTTAGTACACATATAAAGAGTGTTTATAGCGAACGAATACAGAAGGTGTCTATAGATGCCGGTTTTACATGTCCTAATAGAGACGGGTCAAAAGGGGTAGGTGGATGCACTTTTTGTAACAATAATACTTTTAATCCAGCCTATTGTGTGCCAACAAAAAGTATTGCTTCGCAAATAGATCAGGGCGTTGCATTCTTTGCTCCAAAATATAAGACACAAAAATATTTGGCTTATTTTCAGGCTTATAGCAATACTTATAGTGAAATCGTAGACCTCAAACAAAAATATGAAGAGGCGTTGGCAAAGCCAGAAGTTGTAGGATTAGTTATTGGTACCCGACCCGATTGTGTGAGCGAAGAGTTGCTCGATTATTTTGCAGAACTTAAAAATCATACCGATTTAACTATTGAATATGGTGTCGAATCTACAATTGATAGAACTCTGGAGTTGATAAACAGAGGTCATACGTATCAAGAATCGGTAGATGCAATTCTGAAAACCGCTAATAGAGGTATTACTGTTGGCGGTCACTTAATTCTAGGTCTTCCAGGAGAATCTTATGGTGATATATTAAGTCATGCGGGCGAAATTTCCAAATTACCGCTCAACTATTTAAAACTTCACCAGTTGCAAATCGTCAAAGGGTCGCAATTGGGTCGAGATTATATGTCGGGGAAATATACTGGTAAACTTTTCACATTGGATGAATATATCAATTTGGTGATAGATTTTTTGGAGCTGTTGTCGCCAAAAATTATTATGGAACGTTTTATTTCTCAGTCTCCAGGTGACTTATTAATTGCACCGAAATGGGGTGTCAAAAACTTTGAGTTTGTTGCAAAAGTAGAACGCAGATTGGTTGAGCGCGATACGTATCAGGGACGATTATATGTAGAGGCTTTGTAAATAGTGTTTTTGCATTTAAATATCAATATAAAAAAAGCTGAAGAAAGATTATTCTCTTCAGCTTTTTTATTGTTAATATTTTAATTGCTTCTACCAGTTATTGTAGATGCCTTCCATCAATCGTTGGTTCTTTTCATCATTCGATAGAGCGAGATAAGAGTCTATTTCAGCCTGAAGTTTAGCTTTTTTTGCTTTTTCTTTGGCTCTAATAGGCTCACCATAAACGCGCTCAATTTTGTCTGATAAAAACTTTGAGGCAACAGACGGGAACAACTCTAACAGTAACTCCTCTTTTTCACCCATAGCCAAACGAACATTCTCGCCATATTGAGGGAATAAAGGATTATCTTGTTTTTTATAATTGTCAACGTTGTATGGCGTTTCGATTTCGGTTCCAGCAATTTTTTTTCTGAATTCAGGTTTCACAGGAATAGGTGTTTTTCCGTAAGAACCCTTAACCAAATTCACAAACTGAATAGAGTTATTGGTGTAAAATGGCTTACCGTGGTTTTCATCTATCACACAGTTTACTGCCTGAGCTCCAACAATTTGACTGGTTGGCGTAACCAATGGTGGGCAACCAGCGGCTAAGCGAACAGTAGGAATGATTTCGAGTACACGTGGCAATAAATGCTCTTGCTTAAGTTGTTTTAATTGTGAAAGCAAGTTTGTGTACATACCACCAGGAACTTCGGCAAACAAAACTTTTTCATCGGGCTCTGGATAATTAAAGTACTGTTCTATCTCTAAACATATTGGCAACAATGCCAAGGTATTACCCGCTTGAGCGTGTATTATGGCTTGATCAAAAAGTTTATCAATATTTGCAGGCAACGTGTAGTTTGATATGTCAAATTCTATTGGGAACTGCTTGTAACTGTCATGAACATCGAGCTCAATACGAATTTCCTTTAATAGTTTATTTATTTCAGATACGGCCTTTAGGTTAATACCTGTTTCGATACCTAACTTTGTGCAAATTATTTGTATAATCTCGAATCCAGGCGCAGCGGGTCCACCAGAGAAATTTAATATTGCTGTATCAAGAATGTCAACACCATTAACAATTGCCATAAGGGCAGATGCTATACCGTAGCCTGGCGTACAATGAGTATGAAAATCAACAGGAATGTGCAACTTAGATTTAAGCGCTTTAATGATTTGACCAGCTTTTTCCGCAGTAACTAAACCAGCCATATCTTTAAGGGTAATCATGTCAGCTCCCATTGCCTCGAGGCGAATTGCAAGCTCTACAAAATACTCTTGTGTAAAGATGTTTTTAGGAAGTCTCTCACCTTTAAATCGTGCACGTATTCTCTCTTTATTCGTAAATTTAGGGTCAACTGTATAGCAAACCACACAATCGGCCAAACCACCATTTTCCTTAACGTATTTGATAGACGATTTGATATTGTTGGCATCATTTAGTGCATCAAAAATCCGCATGATAGAGATACCCGACTGAACAGCATTTCTGTTAAACCCTTCAATAACGCTTTCTGGATAAGGATTATATCCAAAAAGATTCCGTCCTCGTGAAAGAGCCGTAAGGTGCGATATATTTCCAATCTCCTTTTTAATTTTTTCTAAACGATACCAAGGGTCTTCGTTTAGAAAACGCATAATAGAGTCAGGAACAGCACCTCCCCAAACTTCTAATGCATAAAAACCAGCTTCTTTGTAAAGTGGTAATAATCTTTCAATTTGAGATTCGTTCATTCGTGTTGCAAATAATGACTGTTGGCCATCTCGCATTGTAACATCCCTGATTAATAACTTTCGGCTCATACTATTGGGTTCTAACGACTAAAATTATGATTTAAAATGGTTGTGCTAATACATTTGCAAAATTGGAGAATTTTTATCGTAATACTTAATAAATAAATATGTTATAGAATAGTTTTTTGAACTTTTTTTGCATTCGTTTTGTATAAAATTGTTAAAAAAGAGGCTATATTCGCATTTTGTTTGATAAAGCTATCTTTTGAGTGATATTCATTCGAGAATTAAAATAATAGTTAATGATTGTTGGTACCATTATAAATGTAGGTGCTGTGGTGGTAGGTTCTTCATTTGGACTTCTCTTTCGCTCTAAACTTCCTGCAAATATTGTCGCTCGTGTTTTTCAGTCCATTGGCCTATTTACATTGGTGCTGGGAATTTACACTGCAATCAAAGTTGATAATGTGTTAGTGATGATTTTTAGCCTCGTGATTGGCTCTGTTTTAGGAGAACTTATCTCCCTCGATACGAAAATTGATAAAGGTGCACTTTTTATAAAACGCCTGGTGAATCACTCCCATGAGCAATTTACTGAGGGCTTGGTAACAGCCTTTCTACTCTTTTGTACAGGTTCATTAACCATTTTAGGTTCAATAGACGATGGAGTGGGGAATGGAATAACGCTTTTGCTCTCCAAATCAATACTCGATGGATTTGCATCAGTTGCCCTTGCTAGCACGTTAGGCATTGGTGTTATGTGTTCTGTTATTCCACTTTTTATCTTTCAAACAATAATCTCACTTTGTGCTTTTGGATTTGGAAACTTCTTTTCGCCTAATATCTCTTTAGCTCTCTCCTCAACGGGAGGAGTATTACTAATTGGGTTGGGAATAAAGATGCTAAATATAAAAAACATCAATGTTGTTAATATGTTGCCAGCCATTCTTTTGGCACCATTTTTTGTTTGGTTAATATCATTTTTAAAATAGAATAGAATGTCTGTTGCAAAGAATAAGATTGATTTGTTAGTAGAGCTTTTTGAGTCGTGGAGTGGAAAAAAAGTCATCCAAGTTACAGCGCTACCAGCTTCAGGATCATACCGCGAGTATTATAGAATTAAAAGCGATGAACTCTCTGTTTTAGGTGTTTATAATTCAGATAAAAGGGAGAATGATGCTTACCTTGGATTTACAGACATCTTCTCGTCTCTTAAATTAAATGTTCCCGCAACCTATATTGCAGATAAACAGAACGATGTTTATCTTATTCAAGATTTAGGAGATACAACACTTTTTGCTCTATTAGAAGAGTTAAGAGTTGATGGTAAGTTTCCTCAGGCCATTATTCCTATATATAAGAAAATTCTTTCGCATCTCATTCAAATACAAATTGTTGGCGCCAAAAGAATCGATTACTCGTTGTGCTATCCAAGGGCTGCTTTCGACCATCAATCTATGATGTGGGATTTGAACTATTTTAAATACCATTTTTTAAAATTAGGTCGCATTCCTTTTGATGAACAGAAGCTGGAGGACGACTTCAACCGTTTTATTGAGTATTTGCTTTCCGAACAGCATAACTATTTCCTTTATCGCGATTTTCAATCGAGAAATATTATGATAGTTAATGATGAGCCTTGGTTTATTGACTATCAGGGTGGTCGTCAAGGAGCATTACAGTACGATGTAGCCTCTCTTCTATACGATGCAAAAGCTGATATGCCAGAAGCGGTAAGAGGTGAGTTGTTAGATTTTTATGTTGAAGAATTGAGCAAACAAATAACGGTAGACAAAGAGGCCTTTAAAAAGTATTATCAAGGATATGCCTTAATAAGAATGCTTCAGGCAATGGGAGCTTATGGATTTAGAGGGTTTTTCGAGAAGAAAGAACATTTTCTTAGAAGTATACCTTTTGCTCTCGATAATTTAAAAGAGCTATTGCCAAAACTCTCATTCCCATTAGAACTCAACGAACTCAATAAAACGCTGAACTTGGTTGCTCAATCAAAAGAGTTAAGAGCATTAGGTGTTGAAAACGATACGTTAAAAATTACCATTAACAGCTTCTCCTATAAGCGAGGTATTCCAATCGATTACAGTGGAAACGGTGGAGGATTTGTTTTCGATTGTCGAGCCATTCATAATCCTGGTCGATATGAAGAGTATAAAACAAAAACGGGTAAAGATCGTGACGTTATAACATTTTTTGAACATGAAGTAGAAATGAGTGCTTTCTTAAATACCCAAACCAGCAAATCGTCAAAGGGATTTGTTGCCAGATTGCTTTGAGAATGGCTTACAAAAGTGCTATTCGAATTGGAATTCTCGATTTCATCGG
>JAYVSA010000133.1:0-2389 GCA_043775765.1 Breznakibacter sp.
GCTGAGGAGTCATCGGCGCGTTCACACCAGAATGTGAATACTAGTGCACGTGATGGTTTTATTGCCTCGCTCCTTGTTTTAATGGCTGCCGTAATGAAAGCCGACGGTAAGGTGCTAAAGGCCGAACTGACCTTTGTAAAAGCCTATCTTGTTAGAACTTTTGGCGAACAGAAGGCTGCTGAAGCCTTAATTATGTTACGTGAGATTTTAAATAAAGAGATTCCTGTTGATTCGGTGTGTGCTCAAATTCGTGCAAATATTGATTATCCATCTCGGTTAGAGCTTCTTCACCTACTTTTTGAGGTTGCTAATTCTGATGGCGCTATTCCTCAGAGTGAAATAAATGTGTTGCAGAATATAGCTCAATACTTGGGCTTATCGGCCACCGACTATAGCTCAATACTCAATATGTATCTTGAGAGTAGCGACGCTTCTTACAAAGTTCTTGAGATAACTTCTTCTGCCACTGATGAAGAGGTAAAGAAGGCCTATCGAAAGATGGCGGTTAAATATCATCCAGATAAAGTGGTTCATTTGGGAGAAGAGTTTCAAAAGACAGCAGGTGAGAAGTTTAAAAAGGTGAACGATGCTTATGAGAAAATAAAGAAAAGTAGGGGATTGGTTTAAAATAAAAAAAAGAGAAATATTTGCCCTCATTTATTTTGTATTTCGTTCAATAACCCTATTTTTGCTCCACAACTTTAAAACTAAAAAAATGTTAAAAGGAATATTGTCTATCTCAGGTCAGAAAGGCCTTTTCAAAGTTATTTCACAAGCTAAAAACAGTATAATAGTTGAATCATTGATTGACGGTAAGCGATTTCCTGCTTATGCAACATCGCGCATTAGTGCATTGGAGGACATCTCTATTTACACGGTTGACGGTGAAGTGAAGCTTTCAGAGGTTCTTCTTACCATTAGCACAGCCCTTTCTGGAAGTCCGATTGATGAAAAAATGATTACCTCTGATAAAATTAAGGCGCAGTTTGAAGTCTATTTACCAAATTACGACAAAGAACGTGTTTATAGTTCTGATATGAAGAAACTATTTAGTTGGTACAATATTTTAGCTACCTCATCTTTTTCATTTGCTCCCTCGGCAGAGGTTGCTGAAGCTGAGGTTAAGGCATAATAGAAATTAAAATAGAAATTACGCTTGGCGGCATCTAATTTATAGGTGCCGCTTTTTTTATATGGTTTTGTAATCGTTCCATTCAGAGTGTTGAGAACGAAGGTTGGCCTCCGAGTTGGCCGTTTTAGGCTGGTAATTCTTTTGCGTAAGTGATTGCAGTGGAAATCCTTTTTGCCCATTGGGGATTTAAAGCAACTCGGGACTTTGTGGGCAAAAAGATTGAAGCGTAAAGCACGACCCGCTCGGGATACGCCCAATTTATCCTCAGTATAGTATTTAATTACTCCAGATTGATGCGTTTCATTGAATGATATGTTAAAAATAATTTAAATAGTGTGCTTTTGGGCTGAAATAGTTCGTTGGAAGTGAAATTTTGTTAATAAATGTAAAATTACCGTAATGCTCGGTTGATATTTTGGGCGGAGCTGTTGTTTGTTATTTGTTTGTAAATCAATTAATTAATGTGAGTTTTGAATAATATTCATTTATACTAAGTATGTAAAAATTGACTTTGGTAGTCAACTGACATAGTTTTGTATTTATTCAATTTGAAATAGTGTTATTCGAGTGAATAATAAGATTCTTCATTATTTAAAACATTTTATTTATGAAAAACATTAACCAGTTTGTCCTATTTCTTGTACTAACGTGTACAACGATTTTTGGGTCTAATGCTTATGCTGCCGATAAGGCACAGTACGGTACTCCGTTTGCAGGTGTGCCAGATCCGCGCGATGTGAACATCTATCAGGTGGCGATTGGCGAATATAGTGCAACTCGTAATTTTCAGGGGGTGACCAATGGTTTGGATAATATTAAAGCATTGGGTATTAATGTTATTTATTTAATGCCAACTTATCCTGTTGGTGTGAGCGGTTCGCCGTATAGTATTACCGATTTTGGTGGCGTGAACGCTAGTTTTGGTACACTAACCGATTTGCGTAATTTGGTTGATGGCGCACATGCCAGAGGTATGGCGGTAATTTTAGATTGGGTTGGCTACGAAACTGCGGCAGATCATCCTTGGGTAACATCACACCCCGATTGGTTTAAAAAAGATTCGGGGTGAGAGGTAACCCACGGATGGTCGGCCGCTGTTTCGTAACCAACCCAATCCAAAATTACCGCCATACCTCTAGCATGCGCACCATCAACCAAATTACGCAAATCGGTAAGAGTACCAAAACTAGCGTTCACGCCACCAAAATCGGTAATACTATACGGCGAACCGCTCACACCAACAGGATAAGTTGGCAT
>JAYVSA010000134.1:0-19684 GCA_043775765.1 Breznakibacter sp.
CCACACACACTTTCTCTTTCGTAACCATCTCTAGCAATATGGTACAAAGCACTACCGCCAACATCACCTTTATTTAATGCCTCGTTATCTGCGTTTATCTGTTCTTTTTCCATCTTTTAAAGCATTTTAGTATAACTATTAATTTCATCTTAACGGCACTAAATAAAGCAGTGTACGTTATCGGCAACCCTAATACGACTTACTGTGTTTATGTAGACGATTTGTATTATATCTCATTTTCGCTTTAATATGACTTTCAATGTCAATCCCTTTGAATGCACATAAATCGAGAACACGAATAACAACATCTGCCAACTCGTCTTCAAAGGTGTTTTTTACCGAATGTTCAAATTCGTTTTTAAATGCTTCTTCTCCATTAAAGGAAGCTCCATAATTGGCATCAGCTAAACCTTTAATAAACCATTTTTTTGATTCATCAATGTTTTCGTAATACCATTTCTTTCTGTCTGCTTCCAATGCTTCCGAAACTTCGGAGTGAATAAGGCAAAGCATTTCGCCAATGTTTTTTTCACTATCAAAAAATCCTTTTAATTTGGCATTTTCGTGAATTTCTGTTGCTAATTTGTTTAACATTTTGTATTTGTTTTAATTGATTTCCGAAAGAAGGGCAGCCAATACACGTAATATAAAAAATTGGCTATCAAACTGCTGTGGTAAATTGAAAGTGACTACAAAGCCAACTTTTCATATTACCATCGCTATACGCAACCGTTATAAATTTGCAAATAAACTATATCTTAAATCTTCTTTTGTAGCAAAAATTTGGCTTTCATTAACTAAAATAGGATAGATTTCACCTATATTGTAGATTATTTTTTCTTGGACACACCTTTCTGGCTGCAAAGCCTTGGGAATAATGGGGAAATCGCCTTTTACTATTACAGCTATGCCAACTATTTTGCCAATTGTAGGCATATTAGCGCACATGTAGAAAACTTCTTGATTTAATTTAAACTTGCTCATAATTTTATTTTTTAGTGTCAACAAATATACAAAAGATTTTGGATATACAAAATGTCTTGGATGTTTTTTTAATAAAAATTGCATAAAAAAGCCCCAACGACGTTTCGAAGGGGCTAATCAGGATTAAATAAAATTATAAAAGCGCTGTAAATATAGCTAAAAAAACCTTTTGTAAATGCGAAAAGCCAAATAAATTAAGGTTAACAAGTTAAAAAGAAGTGAGTATCCTCCGAAATTTATCTTTACGGATTCCCAGAATGTTAATTGTTTTTCTTTAATTATCTCTATATTATGATTAATCGTCTTATCGACAAATATAGTATCAGTCGAGTGATGGTCTTTGTATATTGTTTTAAGGCGGAATACGATAGAGTCATTCTTAACTACCACACTATCGGTAGAAAATAGCTTTATAGTATCTATTTTAGCCTTGTATTCAGTTCTGACGCTATCCCGATACTCTATTTGCTTTACGATACGAGGCGAACACGACGCAAATAGCAGGGCGGTTAATAAGATTAATAGGTTTCTCATTGTCATTTTGCTTTAAATATTTCGATTACTGACTGTAAGCCTATTAGCATAGCCGATGTAGCTAGCAGCATCTCTGTTGCATCCCTTCGCCAAATTGCTATAATTGCAATTGTAGATAAGAATCCAATTGTGCCGTTAACCCTCTTGCTGCTTACTCCGTTTTCGTTTGAAAACATATCTTTGAAAAACTGTTTCATGGCTGAAAGAATTGAATTTTGTGAGAACCGTCAAAATTACGAACGTCAACATGAATCCATTTAACGCTTTTTTCGATTCTAATAGGATGAGGTAATAGTTTAATACACTTTTGAACAATTAATAGGCGTGATTGCTCAGAGGTAAATCCAATAATATCAAAATCAATCGCCTTGCCCTCTTTATGTGCCGACTTAGAAGCGCCTATTGAACAATCAATACCTCTATATCCGCGCTGCTGAAATTGACCTTGCTTATGCCAATTATTGCAAATAAATGGTCTGTCTATTTCTTGTTTTATCACCTCAATGACTCGCTTTAAATCTTCATCAAATAGCGAATAAATATCTTCTTTATTTTTGTAAGAGTCATAAATAAGTTTACTTACTAATTCTTCGGGCGAAAATATTTCGTTAAACTTTTTCATGTTAATCTATTTTTTTACAAACATTAATCCTATCTGAAATAATCCGTTCGACAAAAAAACGGCCATTGTTGTTACTGCCCACATTTTAACCTCTAATTTTCCTATTTGAACTTGTATCGCAGATATTTCTTTGCTTATCTCATGTAGTCTGTCCCAAATATCTTTTTCTGCCATGTCAATCTCTTTTTTTAGTTCTAAAATTCGCTGTTTTAAAGCACTTAATTTTCTGCAATAGTAGTAAAATATAAATAGTGAGTTTGCTATTGCTATTAAGTAACCCATTCAGTAAGAGGCTTAGAAAAAATGAAGACAAAATAAATGTAAATCCATAGAAATCGAATCTATTTATTTCTGAAACTAATCTATCCTCGCCAATTACCCCAGCCAAAAATTCCAAAAAAGTTCTAAACAGTTCAAAAATTATCAAAGTCAAAGATAATATTTTTGCAATTCGCGAAACGCTGTTTGATAACAAAAAAATGGCAGGCAAAACACCGCAATGCAATAAATAAGAAGGCACAAAATAGCTACCTGCGTAGTACTTTGTGCCTTCGAATAGCGACAATAGAGATTCCACTAAGATTTGACTCAGTAAAATTGCTATAATTAATTTGTCGTTGTTTTTCATTAGCGTTTAGGTGGTGTTTTAGGACGTGCCATGTTTTACAGTTTTAAGTTAAATTATTGTTTATTCTAAAATCTTATCTAATATTTTTCTTGCAACAAAATCATGCCCCAGTTGAGACAAATGCACGAAATCAGAATTAAGCAAATTAGTATAATTTGGCTTAATCAAGTTCCACAAATCTATGTATTTTATTCCATAATCTATTGCTATTTGTTGGCAAATAGCAATATATACAAGTGCGTCCACCTCCTGTATGTTATTTATATTCGTCCCCCAAAACGTGTTACGCGCAGATTGAGTTTGATAGGGGGGCGACATTATGATTATATTTGAAGCAGTTAGCCCTTTAGATAACATATAGTCTATATATAATCTATATTGCGTATTAAATACGGTAGAATTATAATTAGCATAAGCGCAATTATAACCTATGTCATTCGTTCCCCAACACAATACGTATAATTTGTCCGATGATGTTGCTTGTTTTATTTCGTTCACCCTATTGTAGTATCCAGAATTAGACGTGTTGGATTGATATTGCAAACTCCAACCGCTATGACCTTTATTTATTTCAAATTTATCAGCCGAATCCGTAACTTGTCGTGAAAATCTTTTTGCCAGATTAGATGGTGACTCAGTATTGCTATCGCCATAAAACGCATAGTAGTCTTTTACTTTGCCATAAACATTTAAGAAGTTCATTGTTGCAATCCTAAAGTTCAAATAGTCATTTTGCGTGAATCCGCTTGCTACACATAGCAAATTGATGATAGTCGAAGATGACATAACAAACGAAGACGTATAGCTACCTATCTTTAAGTTTGTATTAGGCAAACTTCCAGATATGGCTGTTGTATTTTGACCTATAATTGTATCATTTAAATAAAGGTACACGGCACTTGCAGATGTACGAATATTTCCAACCATAACATTTTTATCAGTGCTAATAGTAGGGTTGATAGTTTTATTTACGTTTTCAGCTAAAATAGTTGTACCGTAAGGGGCTAATAAATTTAATTTATTGCCATTCGTAGCGCCAAACAAAGGCGCACTACCACTTATATTTAGGTTTTTAATTACACCGATAAGTGAGGCATTTGAGCCTATATTATTTAAGCAATTAAGTAACGGGTCATAGTAAGATGATGTGTTACCCGCTATAAATATGCCCTCAATAGAATATGTATAAGTTCCTCCTGCGTTTTCTATCAAATCGAATGTTCCAATATTTTTGCAGTTTTTTTTCAACTCGTCAGCAGTCGACCCAATTCCCCATAGTGCTATTATTTTAACCCATATTCCAGCATCAATCAAATAATTTACATAGTAATTAATAGCATCTTTTTGTTGTGTTGTAGCCGTAGGCATATTATCAATTATAGTTTGAGCTGTACTGCTATATGAATTTTGGGAATAAAATAAATGTTTTAATGAGCTCATTAGTTAAGATAATTAATAGTATACTGTATGCCTTCTTGCAATTTAGTAATTATTATTTCATTTTTTTTGCCATTTACTATTGAATAAGAATACGATCCGGTACGCTTAATCCACGAGGCGTCAAAAACTGGAGTATTTGTGCCATTTGCAACCATAACGACCCTATCAAAAGCCCCTATAAATGCGCTAGCCCCAATAGTTAGAACTACATTTGAAATACAATTATATTCATTATAATGCGTTTCGTTACAATTAAGATAAAATTCGCCTGTAAAAGGAATGGTATTTTTAATAGTTGCAACTCTTATCGCAGCCGCAAATTCATTATCTAAAGTTTGTTGGTTAGTACCCGTAAAACCAGAAGGTGGTGTGCTTATTACATTTGAAGCTAAAACAGAGCCAGCAGTTGCGGATACTGTTGTAGTTTTTAGTTTACGAATGTCATCTATTTGTCTAATAACGGAATACTTACAAGCTACATTATAACTACTTCGATATTCAAAAATAACCTTATAAAGTGGTCGGATCTCTTTATCGGCTAAAGTAGCATAAAGACCCTGCATAGTTTCCCATGCAAACTCCTGCGCCAGTGGCAGTGTACCAAACGAAACATTTGCAGAAACCACAGAAACAGCCTGACCTCTTCTTGGTTCTTGTAAAGCATAAACGAAATACACAAAGAAATCACCACTATTTACCAGTGTTCTTGTTCCATTTTGCGTAATATATTGAGGCCTATTTGTTGCCGAATCCCACGCAAATGGAAAGCGAGTAGGTGGTAAGAAAAACAATTTGCCGCCAGCGTCATTTATTCTCGTCTTGAAAAGTCCACCATTTAAAGTCGTCAGAGTCAATGCGCTTTGCACACCTAAATCTTGTGTAAATTTAGTAGTACCACCAGTTGCATGAGTAACCGCATATTTTAAATTATCATCTAAGTTTGAGCCACTCGTTAAAGATAAGCACGTATTTCTACCATCCGCATTTGGTGCACCACTCGCTAATATATTTGCAATTGCATCGAACCCACTTAAATGGACTGTTCCTTGCGAATGCTTCCAAGCGTGATCGTTTGCACTAATATCGTTTTGATGATATTCAACACTTTCAACCGTGCCACGCTCAGCGCCTACAAGAGTATCATTAACTAATAGCCTATAAACGGTTGCAATGGTCGCAAAGTCTGGAAAGGGAGTTTGTGATGCTATTGGTGCACCTGTTGAATCGAAATAAAAGTACCAAATACCATAAGTATATGCAAAAGGAAACACAATAGCCGTGCTTTTTTCGTGTTTAGTAACTACCCCTCCACCATCCGTATAAAAACAAATAGGGTTTGATGCTGTTATAGTTGTACCATTCCTAACGGTTGCAATTGTGAGTGTAGGTGTTGCACTTACACAATCAATTATAATATCGTTTTCGGTTAAATATTGAATTTGACAAATACCAGCATTCGCTGTTTGTTTGAGTCCTAAACTTGTAAATAGTTCATTTATTGAGCCTATTAATGTTTTTGCGCTTGTTAGTAACCCTGAAAAGACCTTGTTAATAGTCTTATAGTTAAAGCCATATTCCAAACCTAAAGATGTTATACCTTTCGTGTTTTCCGTGCCAGCTTCAATTTCGGCATTAGAAGCAACAGTAAAACTATCTGTATTATTTACAGAAATAATTGTTTTACTTAAATCTTTTATCAAATTACCAGCGGATCCATTTTTTAGATAAAAAATACTATCCTCTAATACGTAATCTGTTAATATATTAGAGTTTAATATTTGAGAATATAGCGATAAGGTTCCAGTCGGTTCGTCTGATGCTGTATTGGTGTCAGATATAAATCCTAATATATCTAATCCCGATATTACAGTTAAATACAACCGCAATCCGCCATACAAATCAACGCTTCGATACACAGCAAATTGGCCATTTATTTCAAGACCATTATACGCTGCATTTTTATAAAACAATCCAGTCCCTTCGTTATAGTAGCCCGTGTACCCTTCGTATTCTAATTTTACATTATTATTAAAAAGTAATGTGTTTTTATTTTCCCAACCTTTTTCGATAGTCACTCCCGAACCGCTTACTAAATCTGCAACCCTTACAATTGTTTCGGTCGTATTGTTTGTTATTTTTAAATCACCAATAAATTTTAAACTATCTCTTTTTTCGAAAGATTGCGTATCGTCTTTAATTGTATGCCCTGTTCCGCTACTAATATTAATCCATTTGCCATCCGTTGATTCTAAATTGAAATCATTTGATTGAAATGGAAGTGGCGCAAGTGACTCATTAAGTAAATATAGTTTTTTGTCGTAAATAACAATGCAAGGCGAAGATTTATATTCGCGTGCACTCCAGTTATTTGTACCGAAAATAGACTTTAATTGGGCCCAAAATTTTGAGAATAGAATATTTTTTGCAGCCGTTTGGTTTGGTATTGCAGAAGCTATTCTATCGCTATCGGCTAATTCATTAACAAGGCTTTGCCCGTATAGTTCTTTCATTTTACTGTTTTTCTAATACCTTGAATTGAAAAATTAGATACTGATTTTGTTTTTCCAGTTGAATAAAGCGGATAAATTGATTGATTAACGTCTAAATAGCTTTTTATCAATTCAAACGCATCGTTTGCCAAATTTAGATACTGATTTCTGATAATTTCAATCCTACCCTTTTGCAATGGTTGCGCCTCTTCTCGGCTTTGAGTTCGTAACCCAGTATAAGTATCGTTAACATCGCTTTGCCCTACATATTCTGCATAAAGATAATAAGCTAAACAGTAGCGAATGCCTTTGTGCTTTATAGTTTCGCCATTTAGTGTGAATGTTGAGCCGTCCAATAAATCAACGTAATTTAATGGATTTGATTGTACGTCCTGAGCAAACGAAACGCCTAGCAATTTATCCAAATACATATCCTCAACCTCTTTCTCAATTTGAGAATATCTATTTTGTAAATTAGCACTAATTGGCTTAATTGCCTGTTGTTGACTGTATGTTAATAGCGGCATTTTCAAACATATTTAAGGGTTTAATTGACCAATCGGTATTATTTTTTAAAGTTGGATTTTCAAAGCTCGAAAATAGTTGCCCTAAAGATTCAGATATTAGGTTTCTATCGTCTGCCGTCATTGCGTTATAAAAAGTAACCGCCTGCACGATCGACTCACCACTTGTTCCACTTAATTTGCCTTGTTCAAAATCAATTAAAACGGCTGGCAGTGCTTTTATGGCTTTACGAATATTATTAGATAGAGATTTTTCCCAATTCTCGAATAACTTATCATTGATATTTGTCTCGATCCTATCAAGCGCAAAAGAACCATTTTTAACAATCTCTTTTGTGTCTTCGTCTATTTTATCGGTAAGCAAAATAACACGGTCACCATTTGCCCCCATTGCATTCGTCACAGAAGCAACAATAGCATCGTTATCTTCTTTATTGCCAGTATCAGCTATTCTCATTACGGTTGTTGCCATAAACCCATTACGGATTTCTCTGTTCTTAAAAACAGATATTTCGCTTTCGGTGTCGCAATCTAAATAAACAGAGTCAAATGGGCTTAAAGGATATAAATACAAATCATCAAAGAACTGAAAGAATAATTGACCGTTATACTTTTCAATTGTGCCAGTTTTTTTTACTTGATTTATAAACGATTTTTCATCATTCGTAAAGAAGTCGTAAGATTTCACATCTTTAAGTTGAAATCCTTTTTTATTCCAATTATCTGTGTTGTTCCAATTGTGATAAATCAGTCCTTTACTTGAAAAACCTAGATCGTCTGGCATATTGAAGCGAAAGTTTTTAAAAGGTATTATCCTACAATCTTTAACCTCGTTTGTTATTGTTTTATTGACGTGGATAATATAACCGTTAAAATAGGCTATTGAACTAGCTACCATGCGAAGCAATTGAGACGCTTTAATATCTTTTCCTCTTGCGTCCTTTCCGACTATTATATCGTTTATTGGTGCATTAAATCCGTGACCAATTAAGAATTTAGAATAAACTGAATGCGAAGCCTTTGCAGTTGACGAACTGTTGACAACTGATTCGATGATATTGGGATAATCGTTTTGTTCTCCAAACATCATTAACCCACCAGTTACATCCTTGGGTTTTATCGTTTTATTTAAAACAACTTGCACCCTTTGGGGCGCTTCGGCTTTCGTTAATAACATATAGACTATTTACGTTTATTGTAAACTCTTTTTTGTGTTGTTTCGGTTTCTTGTTCGCCTGCTATTTCGGCTTTTGGCTCATCTTTATTTACCCAGCATTCAGGCAGTTTTATAAATAATGACTCTTTGAACCATCCTTTAGTTAACCCCTCGCAAGCAATCGAATCGGTTATATTGCCATTTGTGATATGTTGTTGCAAATCGGTTATGAATATACAAGCGTCTTCTTTAATTTGACATGTTCTTTCTGATATTTCAATCATTGTTTTTGCTTTTTGCAGCCCATCAATGGCTAATTGGTTATAATAATTTGTTTGTGATTTCTCGCACCATCTCGGTTGTGCGCCACCTAAGTACAATGTACTACAAATTCTTAAAAGTTTGAGTGAAAGAGGTGAACTAATCACCTCTTTCACATCTTTACTTAATATTTCTTCAATGTCGGCAACCATTAAACTAAAAGACCTTCTAGTGTTGCCTTGGTTGTAGCGTAATCGGTATCAAATAAATTATAGAAAGGTACTGTTTGCCCTTCTGCAACCATTGATAATTTAAACACGCCAGCATCAGCACCAGCATCTTGAGCCATTGAAGCCTTAAACATTGCACTATCTAAACCGTAGATATTGAATGCTGAAGCTCCTAAAACTCCTTTATCTTTATTTTCAACTACAAAAATAAGATCGTTTAATGCAACAAGTTGCGAAACAGTTGCAGCGTCTTTTCCCCAAACCGTGAAGTCCATTGTTTGTTTAAAAGAATCGGGCAAAGTATCAGATACTACCAATTCATTTTTAACATTGTTAGACTTTTTGAAGCCTTGTAATTTGTAGCCTTTTTTAGTTGCTAAAATAGCTAAGTCCGTAACAAGTGTTTTAACGGTTAACGACTTGGTAGCCGTTAACTCGCTATGATTAAACACATATATCACTTCCTCTAAGCCAGCGATTGGGGCGGTTGCACAATCGTTAATCATATTTTGGATTACTCCAGTTTGACAAGCCATAAATTAAGGTTTAGTAAGCTACAACAATATCAGACTCTAAAATTACTTTCGCATCTAGAGTGTAACCGTAAGAAGTTACGTTTGCTCTTTTTGTATCAGAAACAAAAAAGAATGACTCAACTTTTGCCATTGAACCCTCCTCGAGTGTTGCAATAGGTATATTTTCGGCATAAGTTAAAACGGCTCTGTTTGGCAAATAGCCAGCGTTATTTACAGTGTTATCTATAAAATCAGCTTGCAAATCGGTGTCCCAAACAGTATTCATATTAATTACCGCATGGCCTCTGTACTTAACAACTGAAATACCGTTAATGATATCGCTTTGAGAATCTAAAGTGTTAGAAGATACTAGAGATTGGTAATAGTTTTCATACAACTGACCAGATAACAAAAATTGAGTATCTGGGTTAGCTTGCAATTCAGGAGTTGCCAACGCCCACATTGAATCCATTATTGCTTTAGCTCTACCAGCCGCAAGCGTCAATTGAAGTGCAAGGGTTAGCTGCGCATTTTCAGAAATAGCCACCTTTTTAATTGTAGTTGCCCCCACGGCTGTAAATATTTGTTTCCACAAACCATTAATTACGCTGTAGAATTTAGCATCGCCAGCCACCTTTAAACCTGCTGCTGCTGCTCCTGCTGCTGCAACTGCCTTATCACCAAACCATGCGTAGCGAAAGATTGATTTACTCAAAGAGTCCTCAATTCTTACGGCTGTTAACATAGCTAAATCAGAACCAGAAAGATCAAATTTTTCCATATAAGTTTTGATCTTTGTGAAATAGCCTTTAAAAAGACCGTTCATAGTAGCAACACAGTTTACAAAAGTATCTCCAATTGCAGCTGGCTCCCAAAACTTTTCGGATAAAGCGTAAGTCGCTCCAGAATTTGGACGGTCACAAGTTGAATCAGAGATACCACTCTTGCCCATTTTGCCAACTATAACAATTTGCTCTTTCATTGTAACGCCAGTCCATAATTTATGAATAGTATTTAAAAGAGGTTGAATTGAAAATTTTTGTTGCACGAACGCCGAAACATCTTCTTGCTCAAGTGCATTAAGAGTCAAATTAGACTCATTCAAAGTATTTGCCATTTATTGAATTTTAAATGTTAAACGTTTAGGTTGATTTTGATTTACTGGTTCAATTGCTGGTTCATTTTTCATGTCAGGCACGTGATTCGAGAATCTACCCTTGAATGTTTCAAACTCAGCTTTAAGATTTGAAAACTCAGCTACTTTATTTGTCGATTCGCTCAACTTGTTTGTAACTTCATTTACTTTTGCTGTTAACTCAACGATTTGCGCTTTTAGTGCTTCGTTTTCAGCTTTTAAAGCATCGTCAATAACTGCTGGCGGTGTAATAGCTGTTACCTTATTACCTGCGATAGTAATTACAGTTCCATCAACTAGCGAATAGTCACCATCGGGTGCGGTTACTGTTAATCCTACTGAAACCTGTTCAATACTAACAATGTCAGTTCCAAAATCCAATTCGGTGCCGTCTGTCGTTTGCACTACTAGATTTTTAAAACCAGCCAAAGTTGCAAGTCTATCAAACAAGTTTAAGAAATCTTTTTTTAAAGACTTCTCATCTTTTCTTGGTTCACTCATAAAATTTTCTAATTTATCAATACGGTTAATTAAATTGAGCGATAAGGCTTCTTCGGCAGTTAAGAATCGCTCTTCTTTCATTAACGCCTGTATTTCTTCAAATGACTTTCCGCTTATAGCTACATAGCTATTTATTAAGTCAGTTTCTGCAAGTCTTAATTCGTCAACTGTTTTTTGAATATTAGTTGCATCACCTTCCGCATAGCCTTGAGGGTTGTGTATTAAAAAACGTGTTGCATTCGTTGCCCACCTATCGGCTACTCCTTGAATTATAATAGTTCCAGAACTTGCAACAGTTCCCAAACATCCGATAGACTCAATTTTTTTAGAAGATTTTAGATAATCTCTGATAGCTATTCCCTCGGATAGCGAACCCCCAAATGTTGAAATAACGGCTTTGGCTTCGCCGTTATTGGTTTGGTCTATTAGGTTTGCAAGTGTTATTTGCTCCCCTACATCACCGCTTAAATGTATCATTGTCTAAATTTTAACAAATTACGTTGTAAATATACAAAATGTTTAATTCTTAACTATATAGATGACGTTTTATTTTTTAATGCGTTATTGTTTTGTAATACCGTTACATCATCAGTTACCAAAGTTGGACGTAAGGGGTTTTCTATTAACGCATTACTAAAAGCCTTTTGCATTGTGGCACTTGAATTATCTTCAACTTGACGACTTACTATTCCTTGCCCTAAAGATGGGTTAACGCTTGGGGCTAATGTTGGTGCAACTGCTGAAATACTTGGTACAGCTGCACCCTCTCCACCTCCTCCACCGCTTGAACCTCCATCGCCTGGTAATCCGCTTTGAACAGATAATATTTTCTTAACATTCGCATAACCAGAAACTAATGCTGCCGCTGCTGCTGCAATACCCAATACTGGCCCCACTATTGGGATAGAAGATACTGAAGTATATGAAGAAACCGCCCCTTGAATAGTGCTAATGGTTGTAGCCGCAACTGCGGCCGCCTTACCTACCTTAGTATTTTCGCCTGCAATTGTAGCAATATTTTTAGCAAAATCACCCGCTAATGAGAGTTCAGCTTGAAATTTAGCTAGTTTAACCGCCTTTTCTGCCTTATCATATTTTTTGCGTATGTTTTCGAGAGCATCCTCTTTGCCTTTAGTTGTAAGTATCGTTTTATTTGCAAATACCTTTTCTTGCTCTTCTTGTGCTAGTAATGCGTTTGTTTTTGCATCGAATTCACCCAACATAGAACCTGAAAGCAATTCTTGATCTTGCTGAAATTGGTACTGCTTCTCCTCTGTTTGTTTCTGCTTAAACTCGGAATTTAGTTGTGCCGTATAAGCTAATGAATCGTTTTGTAGAGTTCTTGATTGGTCATCAAATTGTTGTTCTGTGATTAATTTATCTGTTAGCTGTTGAACTAAAATATTTTGCTTTTGCGCTGTTATTGATTCGTTAATAGCTATCTCATCATCATACATCTGACGATTAAACGACTCGGCGGTAAGTAGTTTATTTTTATGTGCATCCTCAAAAATCCTTAGCTCCTCATTTAAGGCGTCTATTTGTAATTGAGCAACATGACTATTATAGGCTAGCGTAATTTGAAACTCATCTTCTTTATATTTCTGCTCAATTAGCTTTTTTTCGCTATTTGTTAGATTTTCGTTTTCAAGTTCGTATTTTTTCTTTGTCTCTAAATAGACTATTTGAGCGTCTAATCGTTTTTGGGTAAATTCTTTTTCACTTAAATACGCAAATTCAGCCGAAGAAATCGCCTCTCTTTTAGCTTCATCGGCTCTTTTTTTTCGTGCATCTTCGGCTTCTTTATTTGCTTTATCTTGTCTGTCCTTGTCCTCTTTTGCTAGTTCGTTTTTCAATGTTGTTAATTGAGATGTTGCACGCTTTGAGCTTTGATACATTTCTGTTTCTGCGTTTATGCGAGCCGCCACAAGTTCAGCTAGCCTTTGCTTGTCATCTCCATTTGCTTTCTTGCCCTCTTTTTCTGAAAGTACAATTCTCGCATGAACTGCATTTAATTCTTCATTAGCTATATCAACCTTTTCTTTCATTAACTTTTTTTCTGCCTCTAGCGAAAACGCTAATGATTTTATTCGATCCTCATTTGTTTTAGTTTTATCGGCTGCATCTAATCTGGCTTTTGCGATTTCTTTTGTTATTTCAGCCTCTTCAACTAATGCTGTTCTCTTGTGCTTTGTTAGTGCAAATTCGGCTTTTTGAATATCCATCGCCTCTTTTGCATTCTCTCCAATCTCTTTAAAATTGTCTCCAATCTCTTTAATGTCGTTTGCAACATCTTTGAAGTTGAATGTAAAAATATCAACTAGCAATTTGCCTGTCTTTATAAGAACACCGCCCAAAGTATCAACAACTGCACCGATGCCAGCCATTGCAACTTTTAATGTTTTGCTCCCCTCTAGTGCCTTTGTGAAATAACTAACAAGCGCAGAAAATGCCAATAATAGCAATCCGATACCAGTTGCGGCGATACCAGCTTTTAACCCTCCCATTGATTTTGTAGCGACCTCAGTTCCCGCCGCTCCACCTTGCATTGCAGGAGCTAGTCCCCCAGCGGCTTGCGTAGTTTCTTTTGCCCCTTTAGTTGCACTCGTAAAAGCATCTTTTATTTTTGAACCTACATTTTTTGCGACTTCCGCGCCACTTTGTAATTTAGAAAATGCGCTTTGACTTTCATTACTCCATATTCCAGTTTGCTTTAAGGCATCCTTAACCCCATCTGCGTAGCCTCCTACCTGTAATCGTTGTTGTTTTAATTTGTCAGAGTTAGCAATTATATATTCGTTATTTTTATTTATTTCGGCGTTCATTTCTGCCACTCTCTTAGCTCCCTCGGCTGTTGTCGTTGACGTGTGTTTAATTGCTAATGCGAGTTCTGCATTTTTTGCGGTTGCTTTAGCTACTGTGTTACCTTCAATTTTATTTGCCTCAGTTAATTGAGTTAGAACATTCGTTGTTGCTGTTAACTCTTTTTGATTTGCTTTATATGCTGCCTGAGCTTTAATGTGCGCCTCGCTATTAAGGCCATTTGAAATAACAGCATCGTCAATAGCTTTTTTTAGAAGTATTTGCTCTTCTCTTAATATTTTTATGTCAGATACTGCCTTATCTGTTTTTATATCGAGTTTTAATATTATAGTTTCTTCTGCCATTATCTAAATTTTAATAAAATAAATCACCTAATCCATCTGTGAATCCTTCACCCTTCCCATCTACATAGTATTCAGTGTCGGGAGGTGACAAAGGTATTTTAGTTCCGATTTGCAATAATTCTACTTTTGTAGGGGTATTTGCCTTTTCGGGGTTAAAGCCTGAAATCTTATTGATAAAAAAAGAGCCTCCTAACCTATCTATATAGTACTGCTTGAAAAACTTCAAATTGATTATATCATAAGCTGTTAACCAAAATTGAGCCTCATAAAATACGGGATATTTCAAAGCATCATCTAATAGTCTATATTCTTGACCAATTCCATAAATGCTCGGTATTTGCAAATAATTCAAAGATGTTTCAATTGCATCACTTCCAGAATCTTTGAATAAAACAGCAACGGCAGAAGTCGTGCGCTGTAAAACTTCGATGCTTTCATAGCCAGTTACAAAAAGCTCAAATGTTTCAAAACTTTTCGCCTCTGACAAGTCGGGTATGAAACCGCCGTTAACTTGAATTAAAGATGGTATATAAGCATTGATAGAAAAAAGTTCATTTTCAAAATCAATATTTTTGTTTTTGCATGTTAAAATTCTCTGGCTTGTTTCGGGTAATCCATTTTCATAGATAGATGCAAATTTTATTTTGCTATTTTGCGCAAAGCCAGAAATTGACGGTTTAAACGTGATTTCTTTATCGCTTATCTTTTTACTCCAATCTTCAATGTCCGCATAATTCAAATCATCCCATCTGTATAATTTGATGTTATCGCTTAAATTTTCGTCCATCATTACATTGAAATGCTGAAAGAAAACCACAATAGCATCGTAAAGCGTCTTTTCTTTTTTATCTTCTGAGTCTTCGAGAGGTGAAAATTTTGAACCAACTTTGTCAATCTTAAAACCTTCAACTAATCCAGTAAGCGAATTGTAAACCTTACGAATATTTAACGAGCGTATAGGTGTATATGCTTTCGAGGCGAAAGGGTCAGCAAACAGATTATAAAGAAACTCATCGCCATTTGTATTGAAATCAATTCCGAACTTAAACTTTATAAAATCAAATATCGCTTTGTAATAAATGCAAAAATGGCCTCCATTTGTTTCTCCATATTGAAGCCAAATATTATCAATGTTTTCAACATAACTATTAGATGCCTTGTCAAGAAGCCGATAAGAGTTACCCATGTATAATGGTAAAAGTATAGGTTCGTTTGCATCTATGTATTTCTTAACAAGTAAATCAAATGAGCTTTCAACTTGGTAGTTTTGCCACTCTACAAATTGAGTAACAAAATCATCCCACGTTATTAGTTTAAGCTCATCCCAAACACTTATCTTATCAACTAAATGAATCGTAAAGCGTGTTGAGATTGATTCTAAATTGACAATACCGTCTTTTACTAACTTATTTTGATTAATCCAATATTCAGCCCTTAACTGGTCGTAAACTATTGAGCTAGTAGAATAAGGCGAACTTGCATAACCGAAGATGCGGTTATTTTTTGCGGTTCTTGGTAGAGTAAATGAATTTGAAACGTTTAATTTTCGCTTCGAGGGCTCTTTAACATCATACGCTTGTAATGTAATGCCGATAGCCGTTAAGTTATCAATATCTACATCTTCGCCATTTATCCTTAAAAGCCTCATAGTTTTGTAATTGTGTTGTATTTAGGCAAATTAATAGTTATCTCAAAATTACCGTTCTTTTGCTTTTCGGTTCTTACAATACCATCACCCTTAACGGTTACGATTACATAATCGGTTGATTCGTCTTTCGTGAAGTCGCCAACATATAAGTAAATTAAAGGGCTTGTATTTAAACCGCTCAATATTTCACGCTCTTTTGCTGTTATGTTTTGCGCCCTTAATACCATTGTGCGCTCGTTTGATTGCCCTAAATTACGGCTATCTGTTTGAGAAGCTAAAAGAGATGTTATAAACTCATTTGTTCCGCCTAGACTTTTTGGTGTGTCTTTGATGGAATGTTCTGGCAAAAAAGAAAATAAACGATATTGCCCATTTGAGTCTAACCATTTCAATTGCTTCCATCCCGTGCAAGTTGGACGCACCAAAATAGAATGTTTAACGGCTTCAATTCCATTTACATAAAACGAAACCGTTTTTGACGCTTGTACATTCTCTAGCTTATAGCGATAGTATCCTAATTGACTCATATTAAAGCATTATGATTGTCCATTGAAACGTAGGATTACCGCCATTTCCACCAGAACAATAAGCTTGAATATCAAATGATGTGACTGATTTTGATGTGATAGGTACTCCAAATGAAATATTTGAATTTGTACCATCCCCAATCGTAATCATTACAACATAATTATTATTTGGTAGCGTCAATCCAATTGTTACGGTTTGCGATGTTGCCACGTCTCCCATTCCGCCACCAGCCCATACGTATATACCGCTTTTTGGAATTCTATAATCCACATAACCTTTAGGCGTTGGGTGAGTCGGCAAAATTGGCGTGTATTGAACTGTGCTATCCTTTTCGATTACATTAGATTTTAATGATCTCAAATTATCGGCTGTGTCAGTATCTGTTTTACTCTTTAGATTTAAGTTAGTATGTACATCGCTTTGAGCTGTTGAATTACCGTTGTATTCGCTTAATCTATTTGCTGTTTTTAGGAAAGCTAACTTGTTCATCAAAAGAGAATAGAAATTAGCCAATGTAATTGTCCATGCTAAAGAGGCGCCAGTTCCTCCTGCAATTTTTTCGCTATCTGAGGGGTTGTTATTTTCGGGTGCTCCGAATAGTATTTGATCTGCCATTTTAAATTATATTAATTGTGAATTTATTACCGTCTGAATTTGTAAAATTGTCTAAATCTGAATCCAAAGCGTAAGCGGTCGTATAATCTAACCCCTCGACTGTTATAACGTTATTAATATCATCATTATAGATATAAAGATAAACAACGCCACCTTTGCCACACGTGTAAATTTGTAACATGTTAACATCATTCATTGAGGTGCCAAACTCATCTCCAAATTGCCTTGTTGCATGAGCCACCACAAAAGAGGTTTCAACTGCAATGGTATCATAAGTAAACCGAACTCTAAACTCTTTTGTTAAATTCTCAACAAATACCAATGTTTTTGAACTTTGGTTAAAATCTGTAAAATCTAACATATTACCTCTAATAATGTCGTCAGCTACAAAAATGTACTGTCTTGTTTGAGGCGCAACGTCTTTAAAAGAAATTGCTTTAAATATTCCTAAACTCTTTGCGGTGTCAAAAATTTCAACTTGAATATAAGGAGGCGTTAATCCATCATAATCTAATTCAGCTATAAAAGCCAAAGGATTGTGACCGCTCAATAAATTAAAGCCGTCTATTTTATTATCTTGCGCTATCCGTAAATCCATTGAATATTTCTGAAGCTAAATTATGAGCTGAAATTTTTCCTATTTCTTTTGAAAGTTTGTTTATTGAAACCTCGTTTATAACCGAACTAATTATTCCGTTTGGATATTTATTTTTTGGCTTCCACCCCTCACGGTGTATTTTGCGAGCAATTAAAAAAGCTAGTGAATCTTTACTTATCTTATCGTTTGGCGTGATTCCTTTGTCATCAATCCATTTTCTAATAATTAACCTTAAAGGTTTTGCCCCAGATTGACTAGTCGTTGTTTTGCCTCGGCCGTGATCTACAAAATAAGAGTGAGGCGCACCGTAAAGAATTCCTGTAATATTTAAACCTTGCTCCTTTGTTTCTGGACGTAACGACTTTGAGAACGATCCGCTCGCATTCATTCCATCACGAGCCATATTTGCTATTATGGCTTTGCGTGAATCTTCTAAATAAGCGTCAACGGTTTCTCTTATAGTCATTACTCACTAAATTTTACATTGAAAGAAACAAAATCAATATTGACCGATAGCATATTGATCAGTGTTGCAGGACTTGACGTTTCGATACTCATTCTATTTGTACATGCAAAAGCCCCGAGTGAATTATAAGCAATTGACCAAAGATCTTTTAACCTATTATCATACTTTTGCAGCATTGTTTCATCTAAATTGCTTTCTGTTAAAGCCTCAAATTTACGCCCCAACATAATAACTCCGTTGTAATCCACTGATTGAACCGCTCCTCCCTCGGAAAACATTGCGCTTGGTTCAATCTCGACTATCAAAACTAATTGATTTGTTGTATAACTATGAAAGTCGGCACTTTGATAATCACGACTACCATAAATGAAGTGCCATCCTTTTGAGGCTGCATAAGTTCTTAAAGCTCCGACAATATCAAATCTATCCATTCTTTGATTTATTTAACATTATGTTTTGGTAATCTCTTTGGTAGTCGCTTCGTCTTTTCTCAAGTACCAACTTATATAAACAATCTTCATAATTCATTCCTCTAATCGTTTCATACATCCAAACTTGACCAAGTGCGAGAGTATCAATTTGAATGCCTACGCCCATCTCATTAAGTTTATCAATATTTGCATTTATTTCATCTCCGTTCGCTTCGTGCCCTAATAGCTGGCTCTCAATGCTATTAACCCTCGAAACTTCGTTAATTACATAGTTGTAATATGCGAAGAATGTAAACACGTCCAAATATAGTAATTTTTCACATTGCGTTATAAATTTAACAAAATAATCTTTTTCGCTAAATTGTTGCTGTAAGTCCTTAACCTCGCCAAATGTCTTTTTTGTCAAATCTCCAAAGCATAGAATATCTTTTGCTTCCGATTGCTTACTATACTTAATCGCAAAATCGTATTTGTCTTTAAGTTCGGGGTCTGAAATATGAAGATATTCGCCTATGTTAATGCTTGGTAGTTCCATTATCTTAGTAGTTTTGTTTTGTGAATAGTTATTTTTGGTTGCACCTCCCACCACATTCGCATCATTAAACAATCCGCCTCATCTGGGGAGCGTCCTATAATTTTCTTTATCTCATCTTTTGGAATGATTGCAAGCTTACCGTCCAAATCAATGTTTTTTTGCTTAATAGTTGCAAGTTCTTCAACAATTATATCTTTGTCGGTCGGAATTTCGTTATCCAAAAATATATCATTTGAGTTTATAAGTTCTGCAAGTTTGAAATAGCATTGACTTCGCAAATTAGCGTAGTTTGCCAATCCGATCGCCTTACTATTATTAACAAATCCTTTGCATTTTAAAGCATCAACAACCCCACCACCTACACCATCCTCATCTATTATAGTATTTTGATTCGGGACTGAGTATTGATTTTGTAGTTGCTTTATAAGCTGAATAACAACATCGAGAGTAGAACGGTCAATAGTTCGCTTTGCAATACATCGAAGCCCATCCCAAACACGTATCTTTGTTTTATCGTTGCCTAATCGTGCAATGTCGCTAGTTATATATTTTTGCCCACCTTGCACGAATTGATTTGTAAATAAATCAACTGATTTTTCATAGTCAACTAAAACGCTCGGGTCATCGTCATAATCCCAGTTACCAAACAAAAGACGCTCTTTACTTTGCCTATCTAA